>JBDLRA010000180.1:0-2525 GCA_039800285.1 Pseudomonadota bacterium | reverse complement strand
CGTGACGTCGATGTCCGGTCAGACGATTGAAATCCTGAACACCGACGCTGAAGGCCGACTGATTCTGTGTGATGCACTGACCTATGTGGAGCGTTTTAAGCCCGCATCGGTGATCGACATCGCCACACTCACCGGCGCCTGCGTGATCGCGCTCGGCGGTGTGAACACAGGTCTCTTTACGGCAGACGAGGCAATGGCAGAGGCCATCACCAAGGCCGGTCAGGACACGCTCGACACCGCATGGCGCATGCCGTTGCAAGAGGAATACCAGGAACAGCTTAAGTCGCCGTTTGCCGACATGGCCAACGTTGGTGGTCGCGCAGCAGGAAGCGTGACCGCGGCCTGTTTCCTGTGGCGTTTCACCAAGGCATATCGCTGGGCCCACTTGGATATCGCAGGCACCGCATGGAAGTCAGGTGCCGCGAAGGGGGCAACGGGTCGACCGGTATCGCTGCTGGTGGAATACCTGAGAAACGGCCTGGAGTAATTCCGATGCTCCAGGGTCATGACCTCGATTGATTTTCATTTCAATACGCCGAATCGACTGGAATACGCCTGTAGGCTCACCAGAAAGATTCTGAACGCGGGGCAGGCCCAGTCGGAGACACCACTGGTGGTCTATTGCAGCAATCGAATTCGTCTTGACGAGTTCGATGATCTGCTCTGGAGCCTCTGGCCTGAAGAATTTATCCCTCATGCGCATGTAGCCCTGCCTGAGGCTGCGGATTCGCCGATTGTGCTGATGGACGACGACATCAAGCTCCACAGCCATACCCTGCTGCTCAATCTTGACGACGAGCCACCACCGTTTTTCTCGCGGTTCGTTCGGCTTTTCGAAGTTGTCTCCTGTGAAGACGACGACAAACAAAAGGCCCGCACACGGTTCGCCTTTTATCGTGACCGAGGCTATGCCATTAACAACTACGACCTTTCTAAAAAATCATCATGAGTGAACTGGCCAAATCCTTTGAACCCGCCGAGATCGAACGCCGCTGGGGTCCTGAGTGGGAAAAGCGTGGCCTGTATCGCGCAGGATCGGCACAGAACGCCTCGGCCTTCTCAATTCAACTGCCGCCACCCAACGTCACAGGCACGCTGCACATGGGGCATGCCTTTAACCAGACGCTCATGGATACCCTCACGCGCTGGCACCGGATGAAGGGCGATAACACCGTGTGGCTGCCTGGAACGGACCACGCAGGTATTGCCACGCAGATCGTTGTAGAACGTCAGCTCGATGCCCAGAACATCTCGCGTCATGACCTGGGTCGCGAAGCCTTTATCAAGCGTGTCTGGGAATGGAAAGAAAAGTCAGGCACCACGATTACAGGTCAGATGCGCCGGCTTGCCGCCAGCTGTGACTGGGACCTTGAATACTTCACCATGGATGCCGAGTGCTCCGAAGTCGTCAAAGAAGTCTTCGTTGCACTCTATGAGCAGGGTCTGATCTATCGCGGCAAACGCCTGGTCTACTGGGACCCGAAGCTGTTAACGGCAGTCTCTGATCTGGAAGTGGTAAGTGAAGAGGAAGACGGTTTCCTGTGGCTCTTGCACTACCCCATGGCAGACGGAAGCCAAGGCTTAACGGTTGCCACCACACGGCCTGAGACCATGCTGGGCGACGTGGCCGTTGCCGTGAATCCAGACGATGAGCGTTATCGCCATCTTGTGGGCAAAAAGTTAAAGCTTCCGTTAGTCGGCCGCGAGATCCCCATCATTGCCGATAGCTACGTTGATGCCACCTTCGGGACCGGCTGCGTGAAGATCACGCCTGCGCATGACCACAACGACTATGCAATGGGCGAGCGTCATGGCCTGGAGATGATCAACATCCTGACCCTTGATGCCAAGATCAACGAGAACGCCCCCAAGGCATATCAAGGGCTTGATCGCTTCGATGCCCGCAAAAAGATTCTGGAAGACCTGGATGCACAGGGCCTTCTGGTCGAGACAAAGAAACACAAACTCATGGTGCCGCGTGGCGATCGCACGAACGCCGTGATCGAGCCGATGTTGACCGATCAATGGTTTGTTGCGATGAGTAAGCCTGCTCCTGAAGGCACCTTCACGCCCGGCAAGAGCATCGCTGGTCGTGCACTCGAAGTCGTTGAGCAAGGCGAAGTGAAGTTCATTCCTGAAAACTGGACATCCACCTATCGTCATTGGCTCGAGAACATCCAAGACTGGTGTATCTCACGCCAGCTCTGGTGGGGCCATCAGATCCCCGCCTGGTACAAGGCAGATGCCCAAGGCCAGCCTATTCATGATGGCAACGTGTTTGTTGCTCGCGATGAATCTGCAGCGCAGGCGCAGGCAAAAGCGTCGGGATGGAATGGCGCCATTGTTCGGGACCCGGATGTGCTGGATACCTGGTTCTCATCGGCGCTCGTGCCCTTCTCCACACTCGTCGACCCCAAGAAGCCCTGGGATCACGAGAAGAAGATGCCGAACATTCAGCCGCAGCTTGCGCAGTTTCTGCCATCCAGCGTGCTCGTCACTGGCTTTGACATCATCTTCTTCTGGGT
>JBDLRA010000179.1:0-2674 GCA_039800285.1 Pseudomonadota bacterium | reverse complement strand
AAGTGACGCTGACGGTTCGTGCGGCCGACTATCACGATGTCTGTCTCTCGCTCAGAGACACCCCGGGCCTTGCCTTTGATACCCTCATTGATCTCTGTGGTCTGGACTATCAAGACTACCGTGAGGGCGCGCATGAAGGCCCCCGTTTTGCGGTGGTCTGTCATTTTCTTTCCGTGAGCCTGAATCAGCGTCTGCGACTTCGGGCCTTTTGTCCGGATGACGCGCTGCCGGTGGTGGCCTCCATCACCGATCTATGGTCAGCGGCGAACTGGTACGAGCGTGAAGCCTTCGACATGTTGGGCATCATCTTTGAAGGGCACGATGACCTGCGTCGCATTTTGACGGATTACGGTTTTGTCGGTCACCCGTTCCGCAAGGACTTCCCCTTATCGGGTTATGTGGAGATGCGCTACGACCCCGAGCAGAAGCGGGTCATCTATCAACCTGTCACGATTGAACCGCGTGAGCAGTCACCGCGTGTGATTCGCGAAGACAGCTACGGCGGTTTTATCCCGCAATAAGGCAAGGACGAGACCGTGGCGGATATCAAGAATTACACCCTGAATTTTGGCCCGCAGCACCCGGCAGCACACGGTGTGTTGCGGCTTGTGCTGGAGCTTGACGGTGAGGTGGTCCAGCGGGCCGATCCTCATATTGGTCTGTTACACCGCGGCACTGAAAAGCTTGCAGAACACAAGACCTTTATTCAGTCGCTGCCATACATGGACCGTCTTGACTACATGTCGATGATGGTCAATGAGCACGCCTACGTGATGGCCATCGAGCGGCTCATGGGGATTGAGGTACCGATCCGTGCCCAGTACATCCGCGTGATGTACGACGAGATCACGCGCCTCCTAAACCATCTGCTCTGGATTGGCGCGCATGGCCTTGACGTGGGCGCGATGGCGGTGTTTCTGTATGCCTTCCGCGAGCGGGAAGACCTGATGGACTGCTATGAGGCGGTCTCGGGCGCCCGCATGCATGCCGCCTACTATCGACCCGGCGGTGTCTATCGTGATCTTCCTGATCAGATGCCGAAGTACATCGCAAACCGTAAACGCTCTGAGCGGTCCGCGAGCCGACTCAACGTGAACCGTGAGGGAAGTCTGCTCGACTTTATCGAGGACTTCACCAAGCGTTTCCCGGGTTATGTCGACGAATATGAAACCCTGCTGACTGATAACCGTATCTGGAAGCAGCGCTTGGTGGGCATTGGCGTGGTGTCGCCCGAGCGGGCGAAGGCGATGGGCTTTACAGGACCAATGCTCCGTGGGTCGGGCATTGTCTGGGATCTGCGCAAGCACCAACCGTATGAGGTCTACGACAAGCTCGATTTTGATATTCCGATCGGGAAAGAGGGCGACTCTTACGACCGTTACCTCGTTCGTGTCGCCGAGATGCGCCAGAGCAATCGGATCATTGCCCAGTGCGTGGATTGGCTTCGCAAGAATCCAGGTCCGGTCATGTCCGATAACCACAAGGTTGCGCCGCCTGGTCGCGTGGATATGAAGTCCAACATGGAAGAGCTGATCCATCACTTTAAGCTTTTCACGGAAGGATTCCGCGTTCCCGAAGGCGAGTGCTACGCCGCAGTCGAACATCCGAAGGGCGAGTTTGGGATCTATCTCGTTTCTGATGGTGCGAATAAGCCTTATCGACTCAAGATCCGTGCGCCTGGGTATGCCCACCTGCAAGGACTTGACGAGATGGCGCGCGGCCACATGTTGGCGGACGTGGTGACGATTATTGGAACGCAAGATATCGTGTTTGGAGAGATTGATCGATGAGCGTGCAGCTGCCTCTTACGGAACAACCGAAGGCATCGGTTCTCTCGGCTCAGGCCTATCAGAAGATCGACCGTGAGCTGGCGAAATATCCCGCGGATCAACGCCAGTCGGCGGTGATGTCGGCTTTGGCGATCGCGCAGGCAGAAGTGGGCTGGATCTCCCCCGAGGTCGAGGCCGATGTTGCGCGCTATCTTGGGATGCCAGCAATCGCGGTTCACGAGGTCGCAACCTTCTACACGATGTACAACGCCCGTCCCGTGGGACGGTTCAAGATCACCGTCTGTACCAATCTGCCGTGTGCGCTGCGCAGTGGTAACCATGCAGCGGCCTATCTGAAGGCCAAGCTTGGGATTGGGTTTAATGAAACAACATCCGATGGGCTCTTTACGCTGAAAGAGGGCGAGTGCATGGGGGCCTGCGGCGATGCGCCGGTTTTGCTTGTGAACAACCACCGCATGTGTAGCTGGATGGCCAATGATCAGATTGATGCGTTGATCAGCGAGCTGACGGCGCAGGCTAACGGATCCAAAGGAGAATAACGATGGGTGCCCCAGAGATTCCTTTGATCGACACCTGTTTCCACGGGCGTCACATTTCGCCGCAGATTCTGGCGGGACTAACCCCGGATGGCTGGCATTTGAAGGACTATCAGTCGCGGGGCGGCTACGAGGCGCTGCGTAAAATCCTTAAAGAAGGCATGACGCCCGCACAGGTGATCGCTGAGGTCAAGGCCTCTGGCCTGCGGGGCCGTGGAGGCGCAGGCTTTCCCACGGGGCTTAAGTGGAGTTTTATGCCCGCGAAGCTTCCGATCCAGAAGTATCTGGTATGTAACTCAGACGAGGGTGAGCCTGGAACATTCAAAGATCGCGACATTCTTCGTTACA
>JBDLRA010000178.1:0-8481 GCA_039800285.1 Pseudomonadota bacterium | reverse complement strand
GATTCCGCAAGACGTTCAGGCTGCCTGGGATGCGCGGGAGCAGGGCGCAGCGCGTCAGGCCCAGTGGGATGCGCTCTTTGCGAAGTATGAAAAAGCACACCCGCACGAGGCAGCGGAATTTACGCGTCGCATGAAGGGGGATCTTCCGACAGACTTTGCGGAGAAGACACAGGCCTTGATTGCGCGGCTTGCATCGGAGGCCCCGACAGTCGCAAGCCGTAAGGCGTCACAGATGGTGTTAGATGATATCGGTCCACGAGTGCCTGGGCTGCTGGGTGGTTCAGCCGATCTGACAGGATCCAACCTGACGAACTGGAAAGGTGTTGCAGCACTTCGTGTGAATGCGAAGGGCGAACTGACCCCGGGGTCCCATATTAATTACGGTGTTCGAGAATTTGGTATGGCTGCCGTGATGAATGGTTTGGCGCTGCATGGTGGCTTTATCCCCTTTGGCGGCACCTTCCTGACGTTTTCTGATTACAGCCGAAACGCCATTCGCATGGCAGCCCTGATGAAGATCCGCGTCGTCCATGTGTTTACGCATGATTCGATTGGACTTGGGGAAGATGGCCCCACTCATCAACCGATTGAGCATCCGGCATCCTTGCGTCTGATTCCAAATCTACATGTCTGGCGTCCTGCCGATGCAGTCGAAACAGCAGTCGCCTGGCAGGCCTCGCTTGAGCGTCGTGACGGACCCACCGCCTTGCTTCTGTCGCGACAGAATCTGCCGCCGCAGATCTGTCAGGCCAAGATGGCAAAAGACGTTCGCAAAGGCGGCTACGTGCTCCATACGGATGCCAACCCCGACGTGGTCTTGATGGCAACGGGATCTGAGGTGGCCTTGGCAATGAATGCCGCGAAAACGTTGCAGTCGGAAGGCATTGCTGTGCGCGTGGTATCGATGCCATCGACCACGGTGTTCGATCAGCAGACAGCAGCTTATAAGGCAAGTGTCTTGCCAGAGGGTATTCCGCGTGTTGCCGTTGAGGCAGGTGTAACGGATTTCTGGTGGAAGTATCGGCCAGATGCTGTGTTGGGGCTGGATCGATATGGAGAGTCCGCGCCGGCAGCAGCGTTGTTTGAGCATTTTGGAATTACCTCTGATCAGCTCGTTCAAACGGTCAGAGCACTTCTTCACTAACACGAAACTTGGGAGAGTTAGAGCATGACAATTAAGGTCGCTATCAATGGTTATGGCCGTATCGGTCGCAACGTTCTTCGTGCCCACTACGAGGGTGGAAAGAAACACGATATTCAGATCGTCGCGATCAATGATCTTGGCGACCCCAACACGAATGCCCACCTGACGCAGTACGACACGGCCCATGGCCGTTTCCCTGGCACCGTTTCTGTCGAAGGCCAGGACATGGTGGTCAATGGTGATCGTATCCGCGTGCTTGCGAACCGTAATCCTGCTGAGCTGCCCTGGGGCGAGCTTGGCGTGGATGTGGTGTTGGAGTGCACAGGATTTTTCACCAGCAAGGAAAAGGCGTCTGCCCACCTAAAAGGGGGCGCAAAGAAAGTCATCATTTCGGCACCGGGCGGTAAAGACGTTGACGCAACAGTTGTCTATGGTGTGAACCAGGGCGTGCTCAAGGCAGGCCACACCGTGATTTCGAATGCATCGTGTACGACGAACTGTCTTGCGCCGGTAGCGAAGGTGCTGCACGAGAAGATCGGGATTGAAACGGGGTTGATGACCACGATCCATGCCTACACGAATGACCAGGTCTTAACAGACGTCTACCATGAGGACCTTCGTCGTGCGCGCTCCGCCACGATGTCCATGATCCCGACGAAGACCGGCGCTGCAGCGGCTGTCGGACTGGTGCTGCCTGAACTCAATGGCAAGCTGGATGGCTTTGCGATGCGGGTACCAACGATTAATGTGTCCGTTGTCGACCTGACCTTTACGGCAAAGCGTGCGACGACGGTTGATGAGATTAACGCGTTCTTAAAGCAGGCCAGTGAGAATGAACTGAAGGGTGTGCTCGGCTATAACACCGCACCGCTAGTGTCGATTGACTTCAATCACAACCCACATTCCAGCATCTTTGATGCAACTCAGACCCGAGTGTCTTCTGACGGTAAGCTGGTCAAGATTCTTTCCTGGTACGACAACGAGTGGGGCTTCTCCAACCGTATGCTCGATACCACTGTTGCCTTGATGGCAGCCAAGTAAGGCGATCAGTGACCAAGGAGCGGTGGTGAGCCTTCCTCGTGCCACGAAGATCGTGGCGACGTTGGGCCCTGCGTCTTCAACGCCCGAGATGATCGGGCGTCTGATTGATGCGGGTGTAAATGTCGTTCGTCTGAACTTCTCACATGGCACGGCTGACGACCATCGCAGCCGCGCAGAGACTGTGCGTGCCGAGGCGAAACGTCGTGGCCTGGATATCGGCATCCTTGTGGACCTGCAGGGGCCCAAGATTCGCGTGGGCAAGTTTGAAGGTGGGCAGGTCGAGCTCGCACCCGGCGCCAAGTTCACCTTCGATATCGAATGCACACTTGGCAACCAAGATCGAGTAGGTCTTGACTATAAAGAGCTGGTTGGCGACGTTTCTGTTGGCGATACCTTGTTGCTGAATGACGGCCAGATCTCAATGCGAGTGGATGCAGTCACTGCGACGACCATTGTCTGTGCGGTCATTGAGGGTGGTGTTCTGTCTGATCGTAAAGGGATTAACCGACTGGGGGGTGGGCTGTCTGCCCCGGCGCTCACAGACAAAGATAAGTCAGACATTCAGATTGCGGCTGTCATTCAAGCGGATTTTCTCGCGGTATCTTTCCCGAAGGATGCTGCCGATATGTTGGAAGCTCGCGAGCTGCTGCGTCGGGCGGGTGGGCATGCTGCAACGGTTGCAAAAATTGAACGAGTCGAGGCGATCGATAACCTGCAAGAGATTATTGATGCCTCGGACGCGATCATGGTGGCCCGGGGTGATCTGGCCGTCGAGGTCGGAGACGCCGCCGTTCCTGCGCTACAGAAGCGAATGATCCGTATGGCGCGTGAGTCGAATCGGGTCACGATCACAGCCACCCAGATGATGGAGTCCATGATCAACTCGCCGGTGCCCACGCGCGCTGAAGTATCCGATGTGGCCAACGCGGTGATTGATGGTTCTGATGCAGTCATGCTGTCGGCGGAGACAGCGTCTGGAAAATATCCGGTTCAGACAGTCGCCGCGATGCATCGGATCTGCCTTGAGGCTGAGAAATCAACCCAGATTACGCTAGAGACCGATTTCCTGAATCGTCGGTTTGATCGTATTGATCAGTCGATTGCCATGGCATCGCTATTCACGGCGCGTCACCTTCCGGTGAAGGCTATTGCAGCATTGACAGAGTCGGGATCGACAGCGCTCTGGATGTCTCGATTAAATGCGGGCGTACCGGTCTATGCGTTAACCCCGGTTCAGGCGAGTCGTTGCCGGATGGCGCTGTATCGCGATGTCACGCCGGTTTTATTCGACTACAACTCACGTAAGCGCGAGGAAGTTCTGCTGGAAGCCGAGCAACGACTCGTGGATGAAGGAATCCTGTCAGAGGGTGACCTGTTGGTGATCACCATTGGTGAGCCCGTAGGCCAGTCAGGCGGAACCAATACGATGAAGATTGTCCGTGTGACGGCGAGACCACGCGCAGGATCCAAGGCGTTGGCGCAGCCCCATCATTCATAAATTCATTCATAAGACTGCAGAAAAAGGAGACCGTTATGCCCCTAGTATCGATGCGACAGCTTTTAGACCACGCCGCTGAAAACGGTTATGGAATTCCCGCGTTTAATGTGAATAACCTTGAGCAGGTCCAGGCCATCATGGAGGCGGCAGCAGAGGTAGACGCGCCCGTGATCATGCAAGGGTCTGCCGGTGCCCGTAAATACGCAGGTGAGCCCTTTTTGAAGCACCTGATTCAGGCGGCGGTCGAGGCCTATCCGCATGTGCCCATCGTGATGCACCAGGACCACGGTCAGAGCCCCGACGTCTGTAAAGGCGCGATTGCACTCGGATTTTCTAGCGTGATGATGGATGGCTCGCTCGAGGCTGACGGCAAAACCATTGCCAGCTATGACTACAACGTCCAGGTGACCAAGACAGTGGTGGATATGGCCCACGCGACCGGCGTGACGGTGGAAGGTGAACTGGGCTGTCTGGGGTCGCTTGAGACGATGAAGGGTGACAAAGAAGACGGCCACGGTACCGATTCGACGATGACGCGCGAGCAGCTCTTGACGGATCCCGAGCAAGCGGCTGATTTTGTCAAGCGAACACAGTTGGATGCTCTGGCCATTGCGATTGGTACCAGCCACGGTGCATATAAGTTCACACGTAAGCCCACGGGAGACATTCTGGCGATTGATCGTATTAAAGAGATTAACCGCCGGATTCCGAATACCCATCTGGTGATGCACGGGTCTTCGTCGGTTCCTCAGGACATCCTGGAGGAGATCCGTAAGTACGGCGGTCAGATTAAAGAGACCTATGGGGTGCCCGTTGAAGAGATTCAAGAGGCCATCAAATATGGCGTGCGCAAGGTGAATATTGATACCGATATCCGCCTGGCGATGACAGCAGCGATGCGTCGTGCGATGGCAGAAGATCCGTCAAAATTCGACCCCCGTGATTTCTTAAAGCCTGCCAGGGCTGCCGCCAAGAAGATCTGTATGGACCGTTATCAGCAGTTTGGGGCTGCTGGTCAGGCCAGCAAGATTAAGGTAATCCCGCTCGACGAGATTGCCCGTCGTTATCAATCCGGGGCCCTAGCCCAGATGGTTAATTAATGTCCGCACTGCTTCAGTCTTCTCTGCGATCCTTACCCCTTATCGCAAGGGGTAAGGTCCGCGATATCTATGCCGTTGGCGACGATAAGTTGCTCATGATTGCAACCGATCGTCTTTCGGCGTTCGATGTGATCATGGGCGAGCCCATTCCTGAAAAGGGCGTGGTCTTAAATCGTATGTCGGACTTCTGGTTCGCGCGACTCAGTCACATCGTGCCTAATCACCTGACAGGCATCGATCCAGAGACGGTTGTCGATGAGTCGGAAGTCGATCAGGTGCGTGGCCGTGCGGTCGTTGCAAAACGACTCAAGCCACTTCCTGTGGAAGCTGTAGTGCGCGGCTATCTGATTGGGTCAGGCTGGAAAGACTATCAAGAGACTGGGGCGGTCTGTGGGATTGCATTACCCAAGGGGCTGCAACAAGCGGCGAAGCTTCCAGAGCCTATTTTTACGCCAGCTCATAAGGCGGAAGTCGGCCTTCACGACGAAAATATCAGCTTTGATCAGGTCTGTAAGACGATCGGGGTGCCGCTGGCTGAAAAAATTCGTGAGATCAGTATTCGGCTCTATCAAGAGGCAAGTGATTACGCCTTGTCTTGCGGGATCATCATTGCGGACACCAAGTTCGAGTTTGGTCTTGACGATGCGGGCGTTTTGCATCTCATGGACGAGGTATTAACAGCGGACTCCTCGCGATTCTGGCCCCAAGACGGCTACCGCGAAGGCATTAGCCCGCCAAGTTTTGATAAGCAGTTTGTGCGTGACTACCTTGAAACCCTGGACTGGGGCAAGGCACCACCCGCACCACCCTTACCAGCAGAGGTGATTGAGAAAACCGCGGAGAAATATCGCGAGGCACTCTTTCGTATCGCGGGTGTTCGGCTTCCATTAGTGGGCGTCGTGATGGGCTCTCAGTCGGACTGGGAAGTCATGCAGCATGCGGTGGCCATCCTGGATCAGTTCGGAATTCCGCATGAAGCCAGAGTGGTCTCGGCGCACCGTATGCCCGATACCCTATACGCCTATGCGGAAGCAGCGCAGGCCCGAGGGCTTCGCGGCATCATCGCAGGGGCGGGCGGTGCAGCGCATCTGCCAGGGATGCTCGCAGCCAAGACGACTGTGCCTGTGTTTGGGGTGCCGGTGCCATCCAAGTACCTGCGTGGCGAGGATTCCCTTTATTCGATCGTCCAGATGCCCAAAGGTATTCCAGTGGCGACGTTTGCAATCGGGGAGGCCGGTGCTGCGAACGCGGCATTGCACTTTATTGCGACTCTCGCCACGGCTGATTCAGTATTGCGAAGCCGGCTCGCGGCCTATCGATTGGCGCAGACCGAGGCAGCCCACTCGATGAATGCCAATCTCGGCGTCAAGCCCCAATGAATTGACATGATCGGGCTGTTAGGCGGTGGCCAGCTTGGCCGAATGTTGATTCAGGCAGCGCACGCCCTTGATCTCAAGGTGGCAGTGCTCGACCCTGATGCAAATGGACCGTCCGCGCAGATTGCCGATCAGGTGATTGCAGCCGATTATTCCGACTTCGACGCACTCGCGCAGCTTGCGACTCACGCCCGCGTCTTTACCACTGAGTTCGAAAATGTACCGGCAGAGTCTCTGCGGTTTCTGGCGAAGACTGGCGTCACGATGCCGGATGCCGCCAGTGTGGCGATTGCTCAGGACCGTATCGATGAGAAGCGTTTTATTGCGGGTACGGGCGTTGACGTTGCACCGCATGCGGTGCTGACACGGCTAGAAGAGTTTGATGACCTATCGCCAACGCTCTTTCCGGGCATTCTGAAATCCGCACGGCTTGGCTATGACGGTAAGGGGCAGGCGCGAGTCCATGATGTTGCAGAAGCTCGTACCGCATGGATTGCCATGGGATCGGTTCCCTGTGTCTTAGAGAAGCGGCTCCCACTGGAGCGCGAGATTTCTGTGATCTGTGCCCGCAATGCTGACGGTGACATTCGAATCTTTCCGGTGGGTGAGAACACACACTGTCATGGCATCTTGGCCGTGACTCAGGTCCCTGCAAGAATTTCTTCGGAGCTTGAGCGCCGCGCCCAGGCTGCAGCACGTTCGATTATTGATGCGCTGAATTACGTCGGCGTACTCTGTGTGGAGTTCTTTGTTTTATCTGGCGGTCGATTGGTTGCTAATGAGATGGCACCTAGGCCGCATAACAGCGGTCATTACTCGATTGAGGCCTGCCTGACCAGTCAGTTCTCACAACAGGCGCGCATCTGCGCTTGCCTACCGCTGGGAGAAACGGATCTGGTTGCGCCTGCAGTCATGCTGAACGTTTTAGGCGATGCGTGGTTCCGTGACGGCAAGACTGCGGTGGAGCCGGATTGGGATGCGGTTCGACGCATCCCGCAGACAACCGTGCATCTCTACGGCAAATCCGATCCGCGACCGGGCCGAAAGATGGCCCATGTCACGTGTCTCGGGGCAACCCTAGCAGAGGCGCGTGATCGTGCGCGTCAGGTGGCTTTGCGCCTTGGGCTTGAGACCGGTGGCGCACTTGACGATGCCTAGTGCCGTTCCCGCATCGGAGCAGTCGATTGCCGATGCAGCCGACGCATTGTCGCAAGGACGACTTGTCGCGCTTCCCACAGAGACTGTCTATGGCCTTGGCGCTGATGGGCTCTCCGCGCAGGCCGTGGCTCGTATTTTTGCTGCGAAAGGGCGACCCTCTGATCATCCCCTTATCTTGCATGTGGGCTCAGCCACCGAGGCAAAAAAACTAGCGGCCCACTGGCCGCCCGCAGCGGATCGTCTTGCCAATGCCTTCTGGCCTGGACCGATGACATTGATTCTGAAACGGGCTGCCTGTGTTCCCGATGCGGTGACGGGAGGGCAAGATACGGTCGGCGTTCGCATACCCAGTCATCCGGTGGCACTCGCCTTGTTAAAGGCATTTGCAACGGTGGGTTCGGGCGTGATTGCTGCGCCATCTGCGAATCGTTTCGGGGGTGTGAGTCCAACCCGTGCGTCGGATGTCTCACACGGACTTGGTGGTTTTCTTGAGCCGGGCGACATGATTCTCGATGGCGGTTCGTGCGAGGTCGGCGTGGAGTCCACGATTGTCGATCTGTCAGGAGAGTTGCCTCGTATTCTCAGACCAGGGGGTCTTTCAAGAGAAGACATCGAACGGACGCTACGGGGTGTCGAGAACGCCGCTGTGCGCCCATCCGAGTCGGCACAAGTGGCAGTGCCACGCGTCTCGGGAAGTCTGGAGTCGCACTATGCGCCGCGAGCACAAGTTCATCTGGTCTCGCCTGATCAGATTCTGTCGGTTGCGAATGAGATGCTCACGCGACGCCCAGGAACGAGAATTGCGCTGATGCCCTTTGCCGGTCAAGGGTTTGATGCGGACGGACACGATCCGAGATTGATCATTTCGGGAATGCCTGATACGCCTCAGGCTTACGCACAAAGGCTTTATGCGGTGATGAATGATCTCGATCGACTCGAACTAGACGCGATCTTGATTGCACGTCCGCCACAGACGGTTGCCTGGGAGGCGGTTTTGGATCGACTAAGGCGTGCGGCGACGCGCCTCGACGACAGCGCGACTGTGGGCCAGTAAGTGCTGCATCGCCCGCCAGAAGAACCAAACGCCTAACGAGACAGAGCCGGTTCCCGCGACCAAAAGTGTGATCGCTACAAGGCCAAAACCCTGGTCTGCATACGCTGAAA
>JBDLRA010000177.1:0-3250 GCA_039800285.1 Pseudomonadota bacterium | reverse complement strand
TTTTTTGATTGAATGAAGAGCACGAATATGTCGGAATCTACACCGCCAACGGATAGCGTAAATCTGCAAGAGATCTTGCAGCAGGCGGACGTCTTAGGGGTGCTGGATCAGCTGGATAAGGAACTGATTGGCCTGTCTCCGGTCAAGCGTCGACTGCGTGAAATCGCAGCCTTTCTTGTGGTGTCAAAGGCGCGTGCCCAGCTCGGCATTGAGGCGGCAAGCCCAAGCCTTCACATGTGTTTTACCGGCAATCCCGGAACTGGCAAGACGACCGTCGCCATGCGGATCGCGGAGATCCTGCATCGGCTTGGCTACGTCCGGAAAGGGCATGTGGTCAGTGTCACCCGGGATGATCTGGTCGGGCAATACATTGGTCACACGGCACCTAAGACAAAAGAAATTCTCAAGAAGGCGATGGGGGGCGTACTTTTTATCGATGAGGCGTACTACCTTTACCGTCCAGAGAATGAGCGTGACTATGGGCAAGAGGCCATCGAGATCTTGCTTCAGGTGATGGAAAACAATCGCGACGATCTCGTGGTGATTCTTGCGGGCTATAAAGACCGTATGGATACTTTTTTCAAATCGAATCCAGGGATGTCGTCGCGAATTGCCCATCATATTGATTTCCCGGATTACAGCGAAGAAGAGCTGTTGGAAATTTCAAAAAAGATGGTCGATAGCATGCATTATGTGATGTCGCCGGACGCCGTAGACGCCATGCAGGATTACATCCGGTTGCGCAAGGCGCAGCCCCATTTCGCGAATGCGCGATCGATCCGCAACGCGCTGGATCGCGCACGGCTTCGTCAGGCCAATCGAATTTTTGCGCTGGCATCACAACCCGGTCACGAGGCTACCCGCGAGGAGCTCTCAGCCCTTGCGGCAGAGGATATTCGTGCATCACGTGTTTTTCAGGGAGGTCTTTAAATGCATCTTGGTCGAACAACACTATCTAAGCTTCTGATTCAGGAGCTTGACGGCACGGAAGGTGCACGAGATCTCGCGGCGCTGTTGATTGATGTCGCCGCTGCAGTCAAAGCCATTTCCGCGATGACCGCCAAAGGCGCGCTTGCCGGGGTCTTAGGTAGCCTTGAGTCCGAAAATGTCCAAGGGGAAGTGCAGAAGAAGCTGGATGTCCTCTCTAACACGGCATTTGTGAATACCTTTCAGTTGGGTGGGCTAGTCGCGGGAATCGCCTCTGAGGAGATGGATGATCCGATCTCTGTCTCGCCCGATAAGCGGGGCCCGTTTCTCACGATCTTTGATCCCCTAGACGGGTCTTCCAATATCGATGTCAATGTCAGTGTGGGGTCTATTTTCTCGATTCTGCGCGCCCCATCAGACCGTGAGATTACGCCGAGGGATTATCTGCGCTCAGGCCGAGAGCAATTGGCAGCCGGCTATGCAGTCTACGGCCCATCGACGATGCTCGTGCTAACTGTGGGCAAGGGGACTCATGGATTTACGCTCGATCGCGAGGTCGGCAACTTCATTCTGACGCATCCCAACATTCGTATTCCTGTCGATACCAGTGAGTTTGCGATCAACACCAGTAATGAGCGTTTCTGGGAGCCGCCTGTGCAGCGGTACATTGCGGAGTGCAAGGCGGGTAAGACGGATATTCGAGGTAAAGACTTCAATATGCGTTGGATCGCCAGCATGGTGGCCGAGGTTCACCGAATCCTGATGCGGGGGGGCGTTTTTATGTACCCCAAGGATACGAAGGATCCCTCTAAGCCTGGCCGGCTACGACTGATGTACGAGGCCAACCCCATGGGCATGGTGGTTGAGCAGGCCGGTGGCTTTGCCAGTACGGGTCGCAGCCGAATTCTTGACGTCGTTCCCGATCAGATTCACCAGCGCATTCCGGTAATTCTTGGTTCCCGTCATGAGGTCGAACGCATTGAGCGTTATCACCAGGAGTACGACTCGGGCTCAGACCAGAAATATTCCTCGCCACTGTTCAAAGAGCGTTCCCTTTTTCAATAAGGCGACGCGACTGTTTATGACCTTCTTTCTTTTGGAGTCCCATCATGTCTGTTAAACACCCCATTGTTGCGATTACTGGATCCTCAGGTGCCGGCACAACGACGGTGATGAGCAGCTTTAAGCACATCTTCCGTCGAGATGGCATTAAGGCACAGGTCCTTGAGGGGGACTCGATGCATCGCTACGACCGTATGGCGATGCGGGCCGAGATGAAGAAGCAGATGGAAGCGGGCAACAATAACTTCAGCCACTTTGGCCCAGAGGCAAATCTGTTGGCAGAACTTGCAGAGATTTTTAAGACCTTCGGGCAGACGGGCACGGGCAAAGTGCGAAAGTACATCCATGACGCGGCCGAAGGCGCTGAGTTCAAGCAGGAACCCGGCACCTTTACGCCTTGGCAGGAGATGATTCCGAACGCTGACCTGCTCTTTTACGAAGGGCTTCACGGTGGCTATGTCGGTCCAGAGGCGAGTGTGGCGCAGCATGTCGACCTGCTCGTCGGGGTCGTGCCCATCATTAACCTAGAATGGATTCAGAAGCTTCATCGGGATCAGAACATGCGCGGTTATTCCCAAGAGGCTGTCGTTGACACAATCCTGCGACGTATGCCGGACTACATCAACCATATCTGCCCCCAGTTCTCCCGCACCCACGTCAATTTCCAGCGGGTGCCGACGGTCGATACCTCGAATCCCTTTATTGCGAAGGATATCCCTAGTCCGGACGAGAGCATGGTGGTGATTCGCTTTGCCAATCCCAAGGGAATCGACTTTCCTTACCTTCTGTCCATGCTCAATAACTCCATGATGACCCGGCCGAATACCTTAGTCATCCCTGGTGGCAAAATGGGGCTTGCAATGCAGTTAATTTTCACTCCGATGATCATGCGCCTAATGGATCAAAAGCGACGCGCCTGACCGGAGAGAGACCCTACAGGAGGTTAGTGTGGCGCTTGTGATGTTTGATCTAGATGGAACGCTTCTTGATACCGCGGGTGAGATCGCCGATGCGACGAATCGAACGCTTGTCGAGTTTGGCCATCCTCAGGTGAGTCAGGATCAGGTTCGTGACTGGATTGGGCATGGCACGGGATGGCTGATGCGACAAGCATGGACGCATGTCGCGGGCGCTCCGAATGAGGCTGACTGGTCGGGCATCATGGACCGCTTTATCGTCCACTACTACGACTGCGCTGGGACCAATAGCCAGGCCTATCCCATGGTGAATGAGACATTGGCAGCTCTGAAAGAGCTGGGTG
>JBDLRA010000176.1:0-5381 GCA_039800285.1 Pseudomonadota bacterium | reverse complement strand
AAATCCGAGAAAAACCCCGTTGCCGAGGAGTTGCTTACTCCGCGTAGCGTTTGTCAAATGCCCAGACCTCGGGGAATCCGATTAACTGATTAAATTCTGAAAAAGGATAGAGATCCGTCTTTTCTGTAATCGTACCTTTTTCCTTAAGCTCCCCGTAGGACTTTGTCAGTGCGGCCGCTGTCGCGAGAAATCCTGCGGTGGGCTGGATCACCACTGAGAATCCCATTTCTTTTAGCCTTTCGGCAGGGAGCACGGGAGTTCGTCCTCCGGAAACCATATTGGCTAGAATTGGCTTATCAAGGGTTTTGCAGATCTTGATCATTTCCTCTTCAGACTCAGGTGACTCGACGAAGAGAATGTCCGCTCCGGCGCGACTGTATGCTTCTGCCCGACGAAGCGCTTCATCCAGTCCAAGGCCCGAGCGGGCATCGGTTCGGGCAATGATGAGAAAGTCCTCGCTTGTCCGTGTGTCACAGGCGACACGGATTTTGCGAACCATATCTTCCATTGGAATCACGCGACGGTTTGGCGTATGCCCACACTTTTAGGAAACTCTTGGTCTTCGAGCTGAATTGCTGATACACCCGCCTGCTCATAGCCTTTGACGGTATGGGCGACATTCAGTAGACCACCATAACCGGTATCGGCGTCGGCGATGATCGGGGTCTTGGTCATCGATGCGAAAGTGCTAATCCGATGGATCATGTCGGTATAAGTGGCAAGGCCTGCATCGGGTAGGCCAAGGTAAGAAGCAACTGTGCCGTAGCCGGTGACATATAGTGCGGGAAAGGCCATTTTGTCGGCGACCAGTGCAGAGATCATGTCGTAGATCCCGGGTGCGACAACGATATCGCCGGATGCGATAGCGGTTTTTAACTGACCTGTGTTTTTCGTCATAGCGATCTCTTTCTTCTTGCGTTCTTTAAGTGGTGCGTATCTGGTGATCGATTTACGTTAGAGCGCGATCGTCAATCAGCATGTTATGGTAGGAGGCTGCTCGTCGAGTGTAGTCGATCTTATCTACGTCAAACTCCGCTCCCTTGATACCGCCCCGCACGGCGCCAGCACGGGTATCGTGATAAGCCTCTTTAAGCGTTGGGGAAAGCGGCTGACTATTTGGGTTACAGATCCATGAGCGCAAGAGACTTCGTTTTTTCGCTGGGTCGTCATAGTCCTCGAAAGCTGTACGCGAATGAAGGGTGACATGATTGTTCAGCAGTTGAAAGTCGCCCGGTTCAAGTCGCATGTCGAAGACCATCTCGGGGGAATTGGCAAGTTCGTCGACGCGGTCCATCGCCGCAATTTGCTCGGGGGAGGCTTCCCGAGCTCCTTCATGGCGGTGAGCGTGTCGCGTGTGGTTTCGCACATATCGGCAACTGAACCAGCCATCGGCAAAGGAGACAATAGGGGTGCTGTAGAAGGGGTGTTCGCTGGAGGCCTCTTCGCCCTGACGAGAGTAGTGAATGGGATCAGTCAGTACCTTGGCGAGCTCAGGGGTTTCGCGCTGCATGCGCTCGTAAATCGCGAGGGAGTTGCAGACTCGGCTGATACCGCCCGACTTTGCCTCTTGCAGGCAAAGCAGTCCGACAATATCGGAAAGATCCGTATGAAAGTCGAGCTCAGAGTTTGTGTTGTATCCCCGACCCGTTGCGTTTCGATAGGCGCCACCGGCATCTTTCACGTGCTTTATCAGCCCACTGTCTTTGCCTTGCGGGCGCAGAAGACCTAGTTGGTTTGTAAACCCCCAATACATTGCTTGAATTTCTGTTTCCGTCAGGCCCTGAATTGGGAAGTCTTTCATTACGATGATACCGAACTCTGCGTAGATCTCTCGATATATATCCGTAATGAGTTTCTCAATATTTTCAAATGGGAAATCGGAGGCAATTGCCTTTGTTATGGGGATACCGGAGGCGAGAAAAACTTTAAGCCCCTTCAGAATCCCCGCCTGCTCTGCGCCGGTCAGGCGGCGAGTCCAATGGGATGCTTGGAGCATGTCGGCGGCCTTCCAGGGTTTTGGCATAGTAGTTAACGGGGTTGATAGCATACGTGTGCTCCCTCTTTGATAGTTTAATTTGGTAATTGCGGTGATGCCGTGCCGACCAATTCCTGTCCGAGCAGGATATGCTTAGCTGAGTGAATGTGGCAAATCATCACTGATTTTGCCCAGACGCTATCACGTGCTTGAAACGCATCGATCAACTCTCGGTGATGGCTGAAGCTGCGTCGTAACTCTTTTTCGGAATATCGCCGAAACGTCTGCTGAACAATTGGAATCTCAATGGTACTGGAGAGCATCAAGATCAGTCGCTCATTCCTTGCCGCCTGCGCAATTACCTGATGGAACTCTCGATTGATTGGGCTGATTCGATTGGCATTGCCGTTTGTCGCAAGTGTGCCTTGGGATTCAATCAGGTCTTGTAGTGCCTTGAGCGTGTCAATTTCCTTTGCCGAGATCTTCTGCGAGGCGAGTCGAGCGATGTCGCTTTCAATGAGGCTGCGCAGGTCAAACAGCTCTCGGACCTGCTCGGGTACCCACTCTCGAACCACTGTCCCGCTGTTGGGTGTAAAGATGAGAAACCCATCTGCCGCAAGCATGCGCAGCGCCTCGCGAACCGGGGTTCGCGACAAGCTGAACTCGGCCGCAATGTTCTGCTCGGTAATCCGCATCCCGGGCGGATAACGCCCTTCAATAATCTGGTCTTTAATCTTCTGGTAGATCCGGGAAGCGGCTGTTTCCATGTCAGGGCGGGGAAGAATTTGAGTCTTTGGGCGACTTTAAATTACAGTTTTCATTTCAATAAATTGTACACAATCGAATCGATTTAACTTAATTTATTAAGTGCAAACCCTAATATATATGGCAAAGTAAGTTGATCTGTGTCGACAATAGTATGTTAGATTTCATTCAAAAGGAAAGTTAAACATGGCAGAGGTAATTCGGTCGGTGTATCCAGTAGAGGGTACGGGAGATGAGATTCCCACAGCGCAGCTAAAACTAGATGCCCAGCGTATCTTAGATGTGGTGGCCTCGGGAGGGGTCGCAGTGATTCCCTTGGATGTGGCCTATGCGATTGTGGGTGGGTCGGAAGATGCCATTCGCCGGATTTTTACTGCAAAAAATCGGAGCTATGAAAAACCAAGTGGGTTGTTCTCAAGCGCGCTATATAGCGATGAGATTCACGATCTTCCCGCAGACCGCCGGACCATGATTCACGAGATCATTCGAGAAGAAAACCTTCCTTTCTCGGTAGTGGCGCCGTTCAATTCGCGTCACTCATTCTTCCAGCGGGTAGACCCCTTTGTGCTTGAGCATTCATCCAAGCAGGGCACAATCGATATGCTACTCAATGCAGGCAGCCTTCACAACGAGCTAGTGAAATTGTCCTGGGATGCGGGTATTCCAGTATTTGGTTCTTCTGCAAACACCTCTCTAATGGGAAGTAAGTATCGAGTAAGCGATGTGGAGTCTGCGGTGCTCAATGCAGCGGATCTAATCATCGATTATGGGTTGTCCAAGTATCACAACCCGCACGGGCGTTCGAGCACTATCATCGATTTCTCGGACTTTTCGGTGATTCGTATCGGTGTTTGTTTTGACCAACTGAAACAGATCTTCCAAGAGCGATTTGGGGTGATCTTGCAGGTCAAGCAGTAATCGGAGTTTTATGGAGACATGGTTAGAAGTAGTAGCGGTATTCGGGTGATGTTTGATTACAACAAAGGGAGATATAAAATGTTTACACGCAGCTTAAAACTGCTGGGCGCTGTGATGGTGATGCTTGGTTTATCGAGCACCCCCGCGCTTGCAGAACGAAACCTTCGACTGACTTTTCAGATTTCGATCAACCATGAGTTGGGTAAGAATCTCAGTTTCTTTAAGGAGCAGGTGGAAACCCAGAGTAAAGGCGCTTTAAAGATTCAGCTCTTTGATAACGCCCAGCTCTTTAAGGGGGAGCAGGTCCCTCAGGCGGTCGCTTCAGGTGCGATTGATATGGGAATGGTGTTCATCGATGAATTTGCAGGCACTGTGCCATTGACGGGCATCTTCAGCGTCGCCTTTTTGTTCCCCGACTATAAAACGCTGGGCAAGGCGGTGGCCTTTGACAGCCCTGCGCGTACGTTGATCGAGGAGCAAATCGAAAAGACCGGTGTCAAGTTACTCTGGTTCCAAGACTATGGCCCAATTCACCTAATTACCCGCCGTGGCGCGGTACGACAGCCCTCCGACATGAAAGGCAAGAAGACCCGTGTGCTGGGCAAACCCAGTGGCGATTTTGTTGAGGCTGTGGGTGGGCTTCCGGTCAAGGTCTCAGGGTCTGAGCAGTTCCTGGCGTATCAGCGGGGAACCGTCGACGTGGGTATGACTGGGACCACAGGAATCAAATCCCGCAAGATCCACGAAGTGATGGATTCCATTACTCTGACCAGCCATGCACAGACTGAATTTATTGTCATCATCAATTCGAAGATCTGGAACTCGCTCTCCTCACAAGAAAAGGGTTGGATCACGAAGGCTGCTCGAGACGCTGAGCTAAAGATGCGTTCGGAGACGGAAAAGGACAATATCGAAGCGGAAAAGTGGCTTGAACAGAATTCAAAGATGAAGTTCGTGCGTCTGTCCGATCAGGAGCTTGCCATCTGGAGGAAGGCTTCTGAGCCGGCTGTGAATGCCTTCATCAAAGACACCGGTGATACCGGTGCCAAGCTGGTGCAGGCCATTCGAAATATGAAGTAATGATGTTTAAGACCGCGGGATGACCATGATTCTTAAGCGCATCACGGCTTCGCTTGTTGAGAAGGCGGGCTTCGTCTCGGCATTGATATTGATTATTGTGAGCGGCATGCTTTGTTATGAAGTCATCGCGCGGTTTGTGTTTAACAGCCCTACGAAATGGGCCCAGGACTATTCGGTTCTGGCCCAAGTTTGGTTCACCTACATGGCGATGGGCTACGTCCTGCGAAAGGGGAACATGATCCGCATCACGATTGTTCTTGATGCAGTTCCTCCGTCACTGCAGGGGATTATGAATCGGTTTTCATCTTTCATAATCCTTATCGTTTGTTGTTTTATTTGTGTACTGCAGTACGACGTGCTGATGGAGTCTATTGCGACGGGGCGTAAGCAGCCCACGATGCTCGCGCTGCCGTTGTATCTCATTGAGTTGCCTGTGCTCTTAGGATTTTTTATCCTGGGACTTCAGTCGCTGACTCAGACCATCTGGCCGCAAGAGGCTGAGACGCCGGTTTTAGAGCCTACTACGGTAGGACATTGAGATGACAGTAGTTCTGATAATTTTGCTCACGACGGTTGTACTGATCAGTGGTCTGCCAGTGGCGTTCGGCCTCATAAGTGTTGCGACTATCATGTTGCTACTTAA
>JBDLRA010000175.1:0-3929 GCA_039800285.1 Pseudomonadota bacterium | reverse complement strand
CTCGATGAGTGTGACTGCGGCCTCGGTCATGACATCACGAAGTCCGCCGCCCTGCCAGGCGTACGGATCGGCCTGACGGTAGAAGTCCAGGTGATGAAAGGTGATGCCATCGTGATCATAGGATTCCACAACGCTAAAGCTCGGGCTTTTGATTCGCCCATCGATGCCGCAGGCCCGAAGGAAAGCGCGTACCCAGGTGGTCTTACCGGCACCGAGTTGTCCATGAAGATAGATCCGGCAGCCATTGCTCCGATCTGCTTTCATGGCACTCGTGACCATCGCTGCTGTCGCAGAGGCCAATACGGCAGTCTCCGCTTCGCTCAGATTCGGGATGCGGACATCAAGCAGCAGGGCGGGGTTTTGGCTCATACTTTGGCGCATGACGGACGATACACAAGACCTCATTCTAATGGCTAAGTCGCTTGGGTTTCGTCGCCTTGGCGTTGTCGATCTTGATGCGAAAGACAGTCTGTCTGATGCGATGGTTCCCTTTCGCGCCTGGATTGCCAAGGGATTCGCTGGAGAGATGGATTATCTTGCCAGGCACGCGGATCTTCGTGAGTCGCCTGCAGGACTCCTCAATGGCCCCATCACACATCTTCGTGCGATTGTTGTTGCAATGGATTACCTTGCCGATGTGGGGGAGGTCGCCGAATCATCACCCGTGGCGGGCTGGCAGCAGAGGCACTTCAACGCCCTGACGGATCCATCCCGAGCCGTCATCTCGGTCTACGCGCACGGGCGGGACTATCACAAGGTGCTTCGGCGTCGACTGACACAACTGGCGGAACAACTGAGTCGTCAGGCTGGTGCCCCATATCAGTTCAGGGCCTGTGTGGATTCAGCGCCTGTTCTTGAGGTAGAGCTTGCGCGTCGTGCAGGACTCGGCTGGCGAGGCAAGCACACATTACTGCTCAACCGAGAGCAGGGTTCCATGTTTTTTCTGGGCGTCCTGTTAACGGACATGCCGATTGCTCCTCGGCTGTTTGCGCCTTTACCGGAGACATCTCCTCAGGGGCACTGCGGGTCTTGTACGAAGTGTCTCGATATCTGTCCAACGAAGGCATTTATTGGCCCCTATCAACTCGATGCGCGACGCTGCATTTCTTATCTGACGATCGAGCATCCGGGTGTCATTGATCCAGCCTTGCGACCCTTGATCGGTAACCGGGTCTATGGCTGTGATGACTGTCAGGCAGTCTGTCCGTGGAATCGATATGCGCAACAGGCCACAGTTGCTGACTTCGATGTGCGTCACGGATTAGACAGTGCAGCGCTGATCACCTTGTTTTCTTGGACGGAGGCAGAGTTTCAGGAGCGCCATCAGGGTAGCGCCATCCTGCGGATTGGCTATGAGCGTTGGTTAAGAAATATTGCGATCGCGATGGGGAATAGCCTGCGAGCAGCGCAGTCTGATGCGCCACTTCGTTCTGCATTAATCGCATCTCTCACCCGTCGTTTAGATCACCCTTCAGCGATCGTGCGTGAACATGTGCAATGGGCCTTAGGGGAAGGCGCGTAGCAGGGCGTACCAGACGGTAATGGTTCCCATGGAAGCGAGCGTTGAAATGGAGACCATGCCAGCAGCTAAGGGGCCGTTGCCCCCCATTCTCGCAGCCAAGATGTAGGCGCTTGTCGCTGTCGGGAGGGAGGCAAATAGCACAGCGATATCGCGTTTTGTGCCAGAGATATCCAGCGACCAACAGAGTAGCCAGGTCACCATCGGAAGCGCCACGAGTTTGATGCTCGTCACGGCAATCGACTGGTTGCGAGATGTACGACTGGTGATGCCGGAGAAATTGAGTCCGGCGCCTACACACAATAGTCCCAGTGCAAGCGATGCAGAGCTTGCGCGATCTAAGATGGTGTAGATCAGATCAGGAGGGGTTGCGCCGAGTAAGTTAAGGGCCAATCCAATCACGGTGGCGATGATTAATGGATTGCGAGAGAGTTCTTTTAGAAGCCGGATTGGATGAAAGCTGTCGGCAAGAAAAAAGACAGCGAGGAAATTTGCCAACGGGACGGATAGGCTCAGTAACACCGCGGTAATCGCAAGGCCCTCACTGCCGGCGGCGCGCGATGCGACCGCAAAACCGATGTAGGCGTTAAATCGAAAGGCGCACTGAATCCCTGATGCCCAGTCGCTGCGGCTCACCCCGGGAATCCAACGGGTCAGAATGCCAAGTCCAGCAGCAATGACCATGCTGAGCAGCGTAATCTGGACCACGACGCCAGTCTCTCCTGAACTGAGATCACTCCTGGTAATGGCGGCGATCAGCAGCGCTGGGAGCAGAACAAAGTAAACGAGCTTCTCTGCGCCCTCCCAGAAGTCGCGTCTTAGCCATTGGGTGCGGACCATCAGAAAGCCTGCCGCAATCATGGCGAAGTCGGGGAAAAGCAGGGAAAATCCGTTCATGGCGAGTGAGCACAAAAAAGTCTTGAAGGTAGCCCCCGAAGATAGCGCAGAAATTGATCGCTTTTGTGATGCGCTATGGCTTGAGGATGGACTTTCCAAGAACACGTTAGGGGCGTATCGGCAAGATCTTACCGACCTTGCGGCATGGCTTTATGACGTTGGGTCGCCTGGGCTCGCCGCCGCGTTGCCGGAGCAGCTCAGCCAGTATTTCTCGGAGCGATTTCGGCTGATCCGCGCGACCACGGCCAATCGCCGCCTCTCGTCGATGCGTCGCTATTACGGCTGGCTCTTGAACCAGGGCCGCCGGGCAGACGATCCTTGTCTATTGCTAAAGAGTGCCAAGCGACCCGCCCGTTTTCCAAAAGCGCCTATTGAGTCCCAGGTCGAGGCGCTGCTCAATGCGCCAGATGCTGAGACAGCCGCAGGCCTTCGCGACCGGGCCATGCTTGAGATGATGTACGCGGCTGGGCTGCGAGTGAGCGAGTTGATTCTGTTAAGGAGTGTTGACGTTTCTCTAAGCGATGGCATTGTTCGCGTCATTGGCAAGGGAGACAAGGAGCGGCTTGTACCGATTGGGGAGGAGGCGCTTGCCTGGTTGTCCCGCTACCTGCGGGAGTCCCGTGGTTTGTTGTTATCTGGGCAGACCTCTAATGCCTTGTTTGTGACCGAGCGCGCCTTACCGATGACGCGTCAGGGGTTCTGGAAGATGATCAAACGGTACGCCTTAAAGGCAGGGATTGAGATGTCGCTCTCACCGCATACCCTTCGGCATGCGTTTGCAACGCACCTCCTGAATCACGGCGCTGATCTTCGCGTCGTCCAGATGCTGCTCGGGCATGCCGATATCTCGACGACGCAGGTGTATACCCATGTCGCCAATGACCGGCTTAAATCTATTCACGCAAAACATCATCCACGCGCATAGAATCGCACCATGTCTTTCGAACTAATCCTTGCACTGTCAGCGCTGTCCTCGTATCTCTTGGGCTCCGTCTCATTTGCGATCGTTGTGAGCCGGCTGCGCGGAATCGCTGACCCGCGAACCTATGGGTCTCATAACCCCGGTGCAACAAATGTGCTGCGTAGTGGTGACAAAGTCGCTGCTGTGCTGACACTTCTGGGGGATGCGGCCAAAGGCGTCATCGCGGTCGTCGCCGTTCGTTTGTTTGTGGCGCCCTTGCTTCCTGAATCGATGCAGCAGGCCGCCGTTGCGTTAGCAGCGATTGCTGTGTTTATCGGCCATCTTTTCCCGGTCTTTTTTCGATTCCAAGGGGGTAAAGGGGTTGCGACGGCCTTTGGCGCCCTTGTGGCACTGGATCTTATGCTGGGCTTCGGTGTTGGCCTCATTTGGCTAGTGGTGGCTCGAGTCACACGTGTGTCGTCATTGGCCGCGCTGACTGCAGCAGGGGCAGCGCCATTGATCACACTCTGGCGCTATGACCTGAGTGTCCTCTTTTGGTCTGTACTTGGCATCGCTGTTTTGCTGGTGATTCGACATAAGCAGAACATCGCC
>JBDLRA010000174.1:0-5493 GCA_039800285.1 Pseudomonadota bacterium | reverse complement strand
GGCTTTTCGATCATCGCGATTGCGGCGGCTGCAACTTCCGTCAAGTTATGCGGAGGAATCTCGGTTGCCATACCGACCGCAATCCCTGATGCGCCATTTAATAAAACGACAGGAAGCCGTGCCGGCAGACGAAGCGGCTCGGTGAAAGAGCCGTCATAGTTCGGCCCAAAATCAACCGTCCCTTCATCGATCTCATCTAAGAGCAGTGAGGCGAAGGCCGTCAGTCTTGCCTCGGTGTAGCGCATGGCGGCCGCACCATCACCATCGCGCGACCCAAAGTTACCCTGGCCATCAATTAACGGATAGCGCACCGAGAACCCCTGGGCGAGTCGCACCAGGGCATCGTAGGCCGACTGATCGCCGTGAGGATGGTATTTACCGAGCACGTCACCCACCACACGCGCCGACTTCACAGGCTTTGCGGAAACGGAGAGAGACATCCGATGCATCGCATAGAGAATGCGACGCTGAACCGGTTTCATGCCATCCGTCAGATCCGGAAGCGCACGACCCTTTACAACCGATACGGCGTAATCCAGATAGGCACGTTCGGCGAAATCGGCAAGCGTCAGCGCCTCCCCGTCAAACACGATCCCCGCAGGCTTGGCGTCCGAGGGAAGCTCCTGCGTCGAGTCGAATAAATCTGGCGTTGCCAAATCCTCTTTAGATTTCTTTGTCGTCATTACACGTCCACCTCAACCTCATGGCCCTTCTCTTCCAGCCAGGCCCTGCGCGATGCCGCCTCCGAACGACCCATCAAGAGATGAAAACGCTTTGCCGTGTCGGTCGGGTCAACGCTGCCATACCCCAGTAGCGATAACCGGCGCGTATCGGGATTGAGCGTGGTCTCCCAGAGCTGCTCTGCACTCATCTCCCCTAAGCCCTTGAATCGAGAAATACTCCATGCGGTCTCTTTAAGTCCCTCTTGTCTGAGCTTATCTAAGACGTGGGTCAACTCGCCTTCGTCTAAGGCATAAATCTTTCGTGCGGGGCGTTTGCCGCTTGCATTGACGTCCACGCGAAACAACGGTGGACGGGCCACATAGACATGGCCGCGCTCGACCAACTGGGGAAAGTGCTTCAGAAACAATGTCAGCAGCAGCACCTGAATGTGAGAGCCGTCCACATCCGCGTCCGACAGGATGCAGATCTTGCCGTAGCGCAGGTTGGACCATTGCACGGTCTCCGAGATCCCATGGGGGTCAATCCCCAGGGCCACGGAGATATCGTGGACCTCTGCATTGGCAAAAAGCCGCTCTTTTTCAGTTTCCCAGGTGTTCAGTACCTTACCGCGCAAGGGCAGGATGGCCTGGAACTCCTTATCGCGGCCCATCTTGGCCGAGCCGCCCGCGGAATCCCCCTCCACCAGGAACAGCTCGTTACGGGTAATGTCCGTTGACTCACAGTCCGTGAGCTTTCCGGGCAAGACGGCCACACCGGACCCCTTCTTTTTCTCGACTTTCTGGGCCGAACGGACCCGGTTTTGGGCCGCCCGTATCGCCAGATCGGCAATCTTTCGGGCGGAATCAAGGTCGCGGTTTAGCCAGAGTTCGAGGGGTGCACGAACCTGATTTGCGACAAGACGGAGTGCATCACGGCTGGTGAGTTTCTCTTTGGTCTGACCTTGGAACTGCGGATCCAACACCTTCGCCGAAAGAACAAAACTCACACGTGAGAAGACATCCTCTGGCAACACCTTCACCCCTTTTGGAAGCAGGTTGTGCTGCTCGATAAATCCTTTCACAGCACTGAAGAGTCCTTCACGCAGACCCGCCTCATGGGTGCCGCCTGCTGTCGTCGGAATCAAATTGACAAATGACTCTCGTGGCGTCGCCCCTTCGGCCGTCCAGATGACGGCCCACTGCGCACCCTCTCCTATCGCGAAGGTCTCATCGCCTGCACCGACATAGCCTTCACCGAGCCAAGGATCGACAACAGGCAACTCACCATCAACCAGTTCCAGCAGATAGTCTTTCAGTCCACCAAGGTACTGCCAAGCATCTTGTTTACCGGATTTCTCAATCTGCAGATGCGTGGTCACACCGGGCAATAGAACAGCACGCGCTTTAAGGCTCCGCGCCAGTTCTGCCACGGGGACGGCGGCGTCATCAAAATATTTCGAATCCGGCCAAACCCGCACCTGGGTGCCGTTTCGGGCACCTGAGGATCCCGTTTTTTTCAGTGGCTCAATGACCTCGCCACCGGCAAACACGATGCGATGCTCACCACCATCTCGCCAGACGGTCACCTCAAGGCGTTGCGACAAGGCATTGGTGACAGAGACACCAACACCATGCAGTCCGCCACTAAACGCATAGGCACCACCCGATCCCTTATCGAACTTTCCGCCTGCATGTAATCGTGTAAACACAATCTCAACGACGGGGACTTTTTCTTCCGGATGTTTGCCAATCGGAATACCGCGACCATCATCAGTAACACTGATGCTGCCATCTTGGTGGGAGATCACCGTGATCGATTTCGCATAGCCAGCGAGCGCCTCATCGGCTGCGTTGTCAATCACTTCTTGAATGATGTGTAAAGGGTTCTCGGTCCGGGTGTACATGCCCGGCCGTTGCTTCACAGGCTCGAGTCCTTTGAGCACACGAATCGATGATTCGTCGTAACCTTTTTTTTGCGTCACCGCCATAAATTTTTTTTAAAAGTCAAACTAAAAGTCGATAACTGACCGAAGAGTTGTCCACAGGTTTTGTGGAAAAGTCGGTCCCAAAATCGTCACAAGATTGAAACAACAAGGGTTGCCCTGGACTGATCAATAATTGACCAGTCCGGCTGCTTTAGGTCAGTTTTTTATCGCTCACCAAAATCCCGTCGGCGTCGGCGTAACACCACTGACCGGGATGAACCAGAACCCCCGCCATATCGATGGGCGTCTCCATAGCCCCGCCCCCCTCGCGGGCCGGCTTGCGGGGGTGTGAGGCCATAGCCCAGATCCCAACAGGGGCGTCTGCCAGCTCCATGATGTCCCGCACGCAGCCGTTTACCACCACGCCTGCCCAGCCGTTTTTCTCGGCCAGAAGCGCCAGATTCCCGCCCACCAGAGCGCACCGGTCGCTCCCGCCGCCGTCAACCATCAGGACCCGCCCCTTACCGGGGGTCTCAAGGGTCTGACGCACCAAGGCGTTATCCTCAAAAACCTTCAGGGTCGCAACGGGACCCGAAATCGATGGCTCGCCACCGTAGTTCTGAAAAACCGGCGGAAGGACCCGGAGCGCACCCGATTTGAGGGCGTCTTCATGGGCATCGCAGAGATCTGCCGTTGGCGGGACCTGCGGACGAGAGGGTTTTTGTTTGTTCATAGTGGGCATAAGACTACCAGCGACAGCCGGTCATGCAAAAATGCGGGCGATATGCTGACCCTTTTATCCATATTTTTGGCCGCAGTCATATTGGCCTACATCCTTGAGCCCTTGGCTGAAGGCCTTCACCGCCTTCGACTGCCACGAGCACTGGCCGCCCTGACCGCGGTCATCACAGGGATCGCTGCCGCGGTCGGGCTCCTGATTCTTGTGATCAGCGTCGCTGGTCGGGAGATCCCGCTGATTCGCTCTCAGTTTCCCAGCTGGATCGAGAAAAGCCAGTCATGGATCGGTCCACAACTTGCGCGATGGGACATACATCTGAACTGGGATCAGCTCAAGACGGAGCTCATCGCACGCGCCTCCGCCCAGTTCTCGGCAAATGCAGATGCGATGGTCGGAAAAATCGTCGAAACTGTGCTGGCATCGACACAGTCTTTTTTCGCGGTGGTCGGCGCCTTAGTGCTGATCTTTTTTGTGGTGTTCTATCTCATCGTCGACTGGATGGCCTTCTTCTCACGTCTTGCCCAACTCGTCCCGCCGCGATATCGCGATACTGTCACGCAGCTCGCGAAAGAATGCGACCACCTGCTGTCGCAGTACCTCCGTGGACAGTTGATGGTGATGCTTGTGCTCGCGGTCTACTACGCAACGGCGCTTCACTTTGTCGGGATGGCTGGCGGAATCGCCATCGGTATCCTCACAGGATTGGCGATCTTTATTCCGTATATTGGTTTCGGTGTCGGTCTCGCGCTTGCCGTGATCTCAGCCCTGCTTCAGTTTGGGCCCAGCATGTCGCTTCTCGCCGTCCTGGCGATCTACGGCGTCGGTCAGCTCGTCGAAAGTTTTTTTCTTACCCCGAAACTGGTCGGCGATCGGATCGGACTTCATCCCGTCGCGGTAATCTTCGCGCTGCTGTTCTTTGGAAGCCTGTTCGGCTTTTTCGGGGTTCTGCTGGCTTTGCCAGCCGCCGCAATTCTGCTTGTTACCCTCCGCTTTGCCCGCAAGCAATACGAGCAAAGCGAATGGTTTAGAAAGAACAAAAAAGATCAGTGATTGCTACTCGGCGTTGAGTGGGCCAGCAGTCTATCGATCCAGGCAATGCTGATGGCTGAAAGAATGAAGGTCGTGTGGATGATGGTCTGCCAGAGCAGCGCTTTATCTGACATCGAATCTGCCGAAATGAATGTCTTCAATAGGTGAATCGACGAGATCCCGATAATGGCCGTCGCGAGTTTCACTTTCAGAATATTTGCGTTCACGTGAGACAGCCATTCCGGCTGATCGGGATGGCCCTGAAGATCGAGCCTGGACACAAAGGTCTCGTAGCCCCCGATGATCACCATGATCAAGAGGTTCGAGATCATCACCACATCAATCAGCGACAGGACCATCAGCATCACCACAATCTCTTTGCTGACAGCCTTAATTCCCATGATCGACGCCGTACTCGCCAACGCATTCGGATCCCACAAGATCGGCACAAGGTGCATGAGCTCCTGGATGAAGAGCACCACGTAAACACCCTGCGCGACGATCAATCCAAGGTAGAGCGGCAACTGAAGCCAACGGCTTGCGAAGATCATCGCGGGCATCGGCTTTAGTGGACGCGAGGCCGACCCTTGCGAACCCTTGGCCAAATCCTGAGAGTTATGACTCATAAAAAATCACTTTCGATTGAAAAAACTTGGCTAACCTAGCCGCGGATGACGGTCCATTTGCCGCCGTAACGGCTGACCGCTGCCTCATCAAAACCAAATCCGAGACCGGGTGTCTGATGCAGCATGACCTGCCCGTCTTTAAATCCCAACTGATTATCCACGAGGCGTCGGAAGTTCAACACCTGATCATCCAGGAAGAACTCAACGAATCGAGCGTTGGGTGTGGCGGCCACCAGCGGTGCGTGTAGGTCATGGAACCAGTGCGGGCTGACCGTGACACCACGCGAATCTGCATGGGCAGCGATCTTACGCCACTCACTGATACCGCCGCAGACCGCAGCGTCTGCCTGAAGAATCTCGGCGCCGCCCGCATCAATCAGTTCCCGAAAACGCCAACGACCGACTTCGATCTCACCGGTCGCGACCGTCACGCTGGTGCGACTTGCCAGACGCGCGTGAAGATCAATTGCGTCGGGTGAAAACGGCTCTTCGATCCAATAGGGATCGTAGGC
>JBDLRA010000173.1:0-3103 GCA_039800285.1 Pseudomonadota bacterium | reverse complement strand
GATCCGTGTGGAAGTCGAGTTCCGAGTTTGTGTTGTAGCCTCGGCCAGTCGCGTTTCGGTAGGCGCCCCCGGCATCTTTGACGTGCTTGATCAGGCCGCTGTCTTTTCCTTGGGGACGAAGCAGCCCTAAGTGGTTGGTGAAGCCCCAGTACATGGCCTGAATCTCTGGTTCGCTGAGTCCCTTGATCGGAAAGTCTTTCATCAAAATCATGCCGAACTCCGAATACAGCTCGCGACGGATATCGCGAATCAGGGTTTCAATGTTCTCAAAGGGAAAATCAGAGGCAATCGCCTGGGTCATGGGAACCCCCGACGCAAGAAACGCTTGCAGCCCTTTCAAGATTCCTGTCTGTTCTTCCTGGGTCAATCGACGCGTCCAGTGACTCGACTGCTTTAGATCTGAGGCGTTCCATGCTTTTGGCATTTGATGAGAGGGGGTGAATGACATGGGCGATCTCCTTCTGTGATGACTTATCGGGTTCAGGGTTATCTCGGGTCAGCGGAGTCCGGGCCGAGTAGAACATGTTTGGCGGAGTGGATATGACAGCTCATCACGGCCTTTGCCCAGAAGCTGTCTCGCGCCTGGAAGGCGTCGATGAGTTCTCTGTGGTGACTGAAGCTGCGCAGCAGCTCCTTCTCGCTGTAGCGTCGGAACGTCTGCTGAACGATCGGGATCTCAATCGCACTTGCGAGCATGAGGACAAGGCGCTCGTTCTGTCCTGCCTGGGCGACGATCTGGTGGAACTCGCGATTGATTGGGCTAATTCGATTCGCATTCTCAAGCGTTGCGATCGCGCCTTTCATTTCGATTCTGTCCTGAAGCGCCTTTAGCGACTCGATGTCTTTTCTGGAAATTTTCTGTGCGGCGAGCCCGGCAATCTCGCTCTCAATGAGGCTGCGCAGGTCGAAAATTTCTCGTACTTGTTCTGGGACCCATTCACGAACCACCGTTCCGCTGTTGGGGGTGAAGACTAGAAATCCGTCGGCCGCAAGCACGCGAAGGGCCTCTCGGACCGGCGTGCGAGATGAACTAAATTCCGCGGCGATGTTCTGCTCTGTGATCCGCATCCCGGGCGGAAAACGCCCCTCAATGATCTGATCCTTGATGCTCTGGTAAATCCGGGTGGCGACGGTTTCCATGTGAATGACGACGCGATCGGTCCTTGAAGTGGGTGTGCCCTGAACTGAAGCAGTCCGCAGATTGTACACAATCGGCCGTGATTAACTTGTCTTATACAGGGTAAACCCTTGTCATTTCGTTCGTTTAAATTGATCTATGTCGACAATTGTGTGCTAATTTTCCCCCAAGAGGAGAAGAGCGATGGCAGAGCGAATTCAATCGGAGCATCCCATCCACGGGACCGGAGAGGCGATCCCTCAGGCGCAGTTGGTCCGGGATGCGCAGCGGATCCTGGATGTGGTGGCGTCCGGCGGTGTTGCCGTGATCCCGCTGGATGTGGCGTATGCCATCGTCGGCGGCACGGACGGTGCGATTCGTCGCATCTTTACGGCGAAGAATCGTAGTTACGAGAAGCCCAGTGGTCTTTTCTCGAGCCCGCTGTTTAGCGATGAGATTCATGATCTGACGCCAGAGAAGCGCGCCATGATCCACGAGATCATCCGCGAGGAGAATCTGCCGTTCTCAGTGGTCGCGTCGTTTAATCCACAGCATCGTTTCTTTGGTCGGGTAGACCCGTTTGTGCTTGAGCATTCCTCTAAACAAGGAACGATTGACATGCTGCTCAATGCCGGGAGTCTGCATAACGAACTGGTCAAACTCTCCTGGGATGCGGGTATCCCAGTATTTGGTTCGTCGGCAAACACCTCTCTAATGGGAAGCAAGTACCGTGCGGACGATATTGAATCTGCGGTGCTCGATGCTGCAGATCTCGTGATCGATTATGGGTTGTCGAAGTATCACAATCCTCACGGACGCTCCAGCACGATCATTGATTTCTCAGACTTTTCGGTGATTCGGATTGGGGTCTGTTTCGATCAATTGAAGGAGGCGTTTCACACGCGGTTTGGTGTGCGCTTGCAGGTGAAGCAGTAACGCGGTTTGGCAGTAGGCAGTAATACGGGTGATGTTTAACGACAACAAGAGGAGACAAAACATGCTGACACGCAGCTTAAAACTGCTCAGCGTCGCAATGGTGATGCTTGGTTTATCGAGTACGCCGGCGCTCGCGGAGCGAACCCTTCGGCTGACTTTTCAGATTTCGATCAACCACGAGCTTGGCAAAAACCTGAGCTATTTCAAAGAGCAGGTCGAGTCCCAGAGTAAAGGGACCCTAAAGATTCAGTTGTTTGATAACGCCCAGCTGTTTAAAGGCGAACAGGTCCCCCAGGCGGTTGCCTCGGGTGCGATCGATATGGGCATGGTCTTTATCGATGAGTTTGCCGGTACAGCCCCTCTGACGGGCATTTTCAGCGTGGCCTTCCTATTCCCGGATTACAAGACACTGGGCAAGGCTGTCGCATTCGATAGCCCTGCACGCAAGCTGATCGAGGAACAGATCGAGAAGACCGGTGTGAAGCTGCTCTGGTTCCAGGATTACGGTCCAATTCACCTGATTACCCGCCGCGGCGCTGTTCGCGCACCGGAGGATATGAAGGGTAAGAAGACCCGCGTACTGGGCAAGCCCAGTGGCGACTTTGTGCAGGCGGTCGGTGGCCTTCCCGTGAAGGTGTCCGGGTCTGAACAGTTCTTGGCTTATCAGCGCGGAACGGTGGATGTCGGCATGACCGGAACGACCGGTATCAAGTCGCGCAAGATTCATGAGGTCATGGAGTCGATCACCCTGACGAGCCATGCTCAGACTGAGTTCATCGTGGTGATCAACCCGAAGGTCTGGAATTCGTTGTCCGCTCAGGAGAAAGGCTGGATCAACAAGGCCGCTCGTGATGCCGAACTGAAGATGCGCTCCGAGACCGAGCGGGACAATATCGAAGCGGAAAAGTGGCTTGAGCAGAATTCCAAGATGAAGTTTGTTCGTCTCTCCGATAAGGAGTTGCAAGCTTGGAAGAAGGCATCAGAGCCAGCAGTAAACGCCTTCATCAAAGACACGGGTGATGCCGGTGCTAAGTTGGTCCAGGCGATTCG
>JBDLRA010000172.1:0-5228 GCA_039800285.1 Pseudomonadota bacterium | reverse complement strand
GCGGTCGGAGACGCTGGGTTGTCCATCACAGAGGGAGCGCCAAAGAGCTCATGTTCCTTTTGCGCATAGAGTTCGCCCAGCCGACCGGCATCAACCTCTACGCTTGCGAGATCAAACTCGCAGCGTCCCTGACGAAGACCAATCACCCTCGGAAAAGCTGTCTTTGCGACCTCGACCTGATGAAGGCTCACCACCAGGGTCACACCCCGTTCACGTGCGACACGCGTTAACGTGGCAATCGCCTGTTGGGCGCGTGACGGATCAAGCGCTGAGAGCGGCTCATCAATGAGCCAGAGCTTTGCAGGAGAGAGCAACGCCCGTGCAAGTCCAACACGCTGTCGCTCACCGCCAGAGAGACGGTCAACCCTTTCCCAGAGCTTATCGGCAAGATCGAACTGGGATAGCGCGTCCAGCGCATGCGCAATGTGTCGCGGGTAGATCAGCTGCGAAAGACTCTGCAGCAGACTCTGAGTGGGGAGTCGTGCAGCCAGCAAGGCAGTCACCACGCGTTGCCGTGGCGGCAGCGGCGGTGTCTGTGGCGCATAAAAAAGCGACGCGCGCATTCGTCGAAGTGCTGCCCCAGAAAGCCCCCAGATCTCCTGCTCATCAAGCAGCACCTGGCCTGCGGTGGGCCGCAACGCGGCCCCGATCAGATTTAAAAAAGTGGTCTTACCCGCACCCGATGGCCCAATGACCGCCACCTGTTCCCCGGGTGCAATGGAGAGCGTGAGGCGCTCGATGGCAGCTGCTGCCCCGTCCGTTGCAGCAGGGTGCCGTGCGGTGACCCCCTGCAGCTTGACCGATAAACCGGGTGCCTCAGATGCCGCCATTGATGGTTACTTGATCAGTCCGGCGCTTCGACCTGCACGCTCAAGACCCTTATAGTTGTCCGGCTTGGTTGTCAGATAACGCGTGGCCCGGGCAAGCCCAAGAATCTCTTTCCCCTCGGGGGTTTCAGCAGACAGCGCCAACAATGCCTTTGTAATCTTGTCACGTAGCGCGACCGGCATATCTGCGTGTACCGACCAGTTGTAGTTGAAGTATGGCGGGGTTGTGTAGAAGACATCGACCTTACTGGTGTCAACCTTCTTCTCGTTCACAAACTTTGTCCAGACCGTAATATCGAGTGCGGCGGCATCGACACGTCCGCTCACCACGGATGCAATCGTGGCATCGTGGGCACCGGAATAGGCAATTCGTTTGAAATCCTTCTCAGGATCGAGTCCCGCCTCTAGAAGAAATGTCCGCGGCATCAGGTGACCGGACGTACTGGACTGAGAACCGAAACTGACCTGCTTGCCTTTCAGATCCGCAAGCTTGGTAATCCCAGAGGACTTCTGAGTAATAAACACGGAACGGAACTTCGTGTCCTCCTCACGCTGTGCAATCGGCACCACTTTTCCATTCGACCGAATCTGCGCCTGGACATAGGTAAAGCCTCCAAACCAGACGAGATCGACCTGCTTATTCACCAGCGCTTCGACCGCTGCGGGGTAATCGGTCACGGGCGTGAATTCAACCTTCATGCCAAGCGTCCGCTCGAGATAACGCGTCATCGGCGCAAACTTTCGAATCTGCTCAGACGCGGCCTCTTCCGGAATCGTCGTCACCCGCAGCACCTGTTGGGCCGAGACCGCCGTCATCGCGGCGAGCGATCCCGCCAGAACAATTCCCTTAATCCAATTTGTTAGCCGCATGGCGAGTCCTTCTGTTTGAATCATTTAAGTATTCAGTCCCTGACTGGTGAGATATTCGTCGTAGGACCCCTTGAAATCGGTCACCGTTCCATCTCCTCGGACCTCTAGGATCCGATTGGCGACCGCATTCACAAACTCTCTGTCGTGGGAAACGACGAATAGCGTGCCTTCGAATTTCTCCAAGGCAAGCTGAAGCGACTCAATAGACTCCATGTCCAGATGGTTTGTGGGTTCATCAAGCATCAGGACGTTATGTCGTCCGAGCATCAGACGCCCAAAGGTCATGCGATGTTTTTCTCCTCCTGACAGTACCCGAACGAGCTTTGAAACGTCATCTCCGGAAAAGAGAAGTCGCCCCAGAATCGAGCGGACCGCCTGATCGTCGTCACCTTCTTGCGTGTACTGGCCAATCCAATCGGTGAGCGTGACATCCTTTTCAAAGTCGGCGTAAACGTCCTGTGGCATATAGCCGATGTTGGCGTTTTCCGCCCACTTATTTTCGCCGCTATCGGGACCGAGCCCACTGACCTCCACCCCTGCAATACAGCGCAGTAGCGTTGACTTACCCGCTCCATTGGCGCCGACGATTGCAATCTTTTCGCCCGCCTCGACCATCAGCGAGAAACGATTGATCACGGGATGATCAACCCCCTCAAAAGACTTGCTGATACTCTGGACATGGACCGCCTGGCGATAGAGCTGCTTGGCCTGTTCAAACCGAATGTAAGGGTTCTGACGAGACGAGGGTCGAACCTCAACGGCATCGCCTTGAATCTTCTCGATGAGCTTGCGTCTTGATGTTGCCTGTTTGGCCTTGGACTTATTGGCTGCAAATCGACGTACGAACTCCTGAAGCTCAGAGACCCGCTCCTTACTCTTCGCATTGGCTGCCATGAGCCGCGCACGCGCCTCGGATGCCGCAAGCATGAAGTCATCGTAGTTACCCGGATAGATCCGAATCTCGCCGTAATCGAGGTCGGCCATGTGCGTGCAGACCGAATTCAGAAAGTGTCGATCATGAGAGATGATGATCATCGTGCTGTTGCGCTCATTGAGCGTGTCCTCTAGCCACTGAATGGAGTGGATATCGAGGTTATTCGTTGGCTCATCAAGCAGTAGCACATCAGGGTCGGAAAACAACGCTTGGGCCAACAAAACCCGCAGTTTCCAGCCAGGCGCGACCTCTCGCATCGGTCCGTTGTGCTGCTCAATCGGGATACCGACCCCAAGTAACAACTCACCAGCGCGCGCCTCTGCGGTGTACCCATCGTACTCAGCGAACCTGGCTTCGAGATCCGCTGCTTTCATGTAGTCGTCTTCGGTCGCCTCAGGATTCGCGTAAATGGCATCCCGCTCCGTCATGGCGGCCCACATCTCTTCGTGACCCATCATCACGACATCGAGTACCCGAACATCTTCGTAAGCGAACTGATCCTGACGCAGCTTACCCAGCCGGACATGCTGGTCCTTCATGACATTGCCACCACTCGGCTCAAGATCCCCACCGAGAATCTTCATGAAGGTTGACTTGCCGCAGCCATTCGCACCAATGAGTCCATAGCGATTGCCATCGCTGAACTTCACTGAGACATTTTCAAAAAGCGGCTTGGCACCAAACTGAATGGTGATATTAGCGGTCGACAGCATGCGACTTACACTCCGTAAAGATTCGTTGAATACGTCTAGGCCGACTTCACCCAGTGGCGCGCATTCAGAAACATCTGCAGCCACGGGGAGGCATCGCCTGACATGGCTAGCCGATTCGGCTGCCAGGACATCTGTACCGCACGGAAGACACGTTCCGGATGCGGCATCATTAGCGTGATGCGTCCATCTTGATTCGTAAACCCAGTCACTCCCTGTGCGGAGCCGTTAGGATTCATCGGATAAGTCTCTGTCGCGTGTCCCTGCGCATCCACATATCGCAGGACAGGCTTTGCCCGAGTCAACGCCTGATCCGACGCAAAGACCGCGCGCCCCTCCCCGTGCGAGACGACCACTGGAAGAACAGCGCCGGCAAACCCCGACAGAAATACCGAAGGCGATTCCAACACCTCGACCTGCGCAAGTCGTGCCTCAAACTGCTCTGAGCGATTCTTCTCAAACGTGGGCCAGTCCTGGGCACCGGGGATGATCTCTTTGAGTGCGCTCACCATCTGACAACCGTTACACACCCCCAGGGCAAACCGACTCTGATCGGCGAAAAAGGCTTCAAACTGTTGACGAAGCGCGTCGTGGAAAAGGATTGATCGTGCCCATCCACGCCCTGCGCCCAGCACGTCACCAAACGAGAATCCACCGCAGGCCGCAAGACCCGCAAACTCAGAAAGCTGAACCCGACCTTCGAGAAGATCGCTCATGTGGACATCCCAGGCCTCAAAGCCTGCGCGATCAAACGCTGCTGCCATCTCCACCTGACCATTCACGCCCTGCTCTCGCAGGATGGCCACCTTTGGACGATGGGCCACCGAAGGCGCCTGTGCGGCCCGAGGAAACCCCTCCGGAAGACGAATCACAGGCTCATCCGTCGGGCCAAAGCCCGCGTATTCCTGCTCAACCAAGTCGGGCGCATCACGCCGAACAGCGATCTCATACGACACGCTAGACCAGAGACGTTGCAGCTGTGCACGGGGTTGTTGGTAGATACAGATCGCGTCCCGATAGATCTCGATCTGATCACGCGGATTTAACGTGCCAATCTCGTAGGTGACACGAGACAAATCAAACTGACGCAGAATGTCCATGACCTCAGTCCGCGCAGATCGCGGTACTTGGATCACTGCACCCAGCTCCTCATTAAAGAGCGCCTTAAGACTTAACTCGTCACGTTGCACGGAGACCTGCTCCGCACGAATCTTGAAATCTCCCCAGTCGCTTGCGACCGGATCAATGGTGAGAAGGTCAATATTGATCGTCAGACCCGTGCGTGCGGCAAATGCCATTTCACACAGCGTGGCGAAAAGACCGCCATCGCTTCGATCGTGATAACTCAAGACCAGACCACTCTCGTGTAGCGCATGCATCGCCTGAGCAAACGCCTTTAGCCTCTCGGGGGCATCAACATCGGGCGTCAGATCACCAAACTGATTCAGCACCTGCGCAAGTACAGACCCCGCAAGACGCGATTTGCCTTGGCCAAGGTCAATCAACATCAGGACGGTATCGCCTTGATCGCGGGCCAGCACCGGTGTCCACGTCTTACGAACATCGGAGACAGGCGCGACCGCCGTGAGGTTTAACGACACCGGCGACACCACAGAATGCGGCCCCTGATCATCCGACCAGACCGTACGCATCGACAACGAATCTTTCCCAACAGGGATCGACAGTGACAACGCCGGACAGATCTCTTTCGCTAGCGCATGGACCGCATCAAAGAGTGCCGCATCCTGTCCAGGCTGACCGCAGGCTGCCATCCAATTCGCCGACAGTTTCACTGTCTCTAGTGCTGGGATATCCGCGGCACACAGGTTCGTCAGTGCCTCTCCGACTGCAAGTCGAGAGGCAGCTGCCGGGTTCACCACAGCGACC
>JBDLRA010000171.1:0-10685 GCA_039800285.1 Pseudomonadota bacterium | reverse complement strand
CGATATCGCTGTGACGTTCACCACCGTTCACAACAGACGCAGAAGGCGCACTAAATCGCGCATCCAAAATACGTGCAGTGCTGTCAGCGCGCTCAATGAAGGTCCCCAGTCGCATAAAGTGGAACGCCTCGTCTTTTAACATCGTGCCAATCATGATGCCGCGAAACAGGTGTGACCGATGCTTCACCCAGTCGAATAAATTCGTGGCATCACGCCGCCAACGATTTTCTTGCAAGACGGTCTGCAGCTCTAACCAGGTGGCATTCACGGTCTCCCAGACTTCCGTATTAATCGCCCCACGGACGATCCGACAGTTTTCTCGCGCCGCCGATAGACAGCTCACGATACTCGAGGGATTCTCAGCATCAATGACCAGACTGAGTAATGCTTGTTCGTACTGCGAACCTTCGGTGACAAATGTATTCGGTAAAAGCGCTGCCTGACGCTGGACATCAAGGAGACGGGCCGTATTTTCAGCACGCTCGATGTAGCGGGCCATCCAGAACAGACTATCAGCCGTGCGACTCAGCATTTGTCAGCTCCCCGAGCCTTCAGCCTGCAGAACCCAGGTGTCCTTGGTCCCGCCGCCCTGAGACGAGTTCACGACCAAGGACCCCTCTTTGAGTGCTACCCGAGTGAGCCCTCCAGGAACAATCGAGATCTGCTGACCCGACAGCACAAAAGGACGCAGATCAATATGGCGCGGCGCGATGCCGCTTTCGACATAAGTTGGGCAGGTCGACAGGGCAAGCGTTGGCTGGGCAATGTAGCTCTCTGGACTCTTGGTCACTAGACCACGGAACCGCTCAATCTCGTCTTTGGTTGCAGCTGGGCCCACCAGCATGCCGTAGCCACCCGCACCGTGCGTCTCTTTCACAACAAGCTCATGAAGATGATCCAAGACGTAAGCAAGATCATCTGGCTTGCGGAGCATGTAGGTCGGTACATTCGAGAGAATCGGCGGCTCGCCGAGATAGAAACGAATCATGTCCGGCACATAAGGGTAGATCGACTTGTCATCGGCAATCCCAGTTCCTGGTGCATTACAGATGGTCACCTTCCCTGCGCGAACAACCCCCATCAGGCCAGGTACACCGAGTGTCGAGTTAGCGCGAAAAGCAGTGGGATCAAGAAAATCGTCATCAATCCGTCGATAGATCACATCGACCCGCTTTGGCCCGCGTGTTGTCCGCATCATCACGCGATTCTCGAACACCATCAGATCCTGACCCTCGACGAGCTCAACCCCCATCTGTTGTGCAAGAAAGGCATGCTCAAAATACGCAGCGTTGTAGATGCCGGGGGTCAACACCACTACAGTCGGATCATCTACGCCGATCGGCGCCACCGATCGAAGATTCGACAACAACATATCCGGATAGTGTTCGACAGGGGCGACCCGGTAGCGTGCAAAAAGATCGGGAAATAACCGCATCATGACCTTACGGTCTTCGATCATGTAAGACACCCCAGACGGCACACGCAGGTTATCTTCCAGTACGTAGAACTCACCCTTGCCGGCGCGGACAATGTCGATGCCGCTGATATGGGCATAGACATCCCGAGGAACAGACACCCCCTTCATCTCGGGACGAAACTGACTGTTTCTTAGAATCAGTGCCGCGGGAATCACCCCGGCCCGAATGATGTCCTGGTCGTGATACACGTCGTGAATAAAGCGATTTAACGCTTTCACGCGCTGGCGTAAGCCGGATTCCAGTGTCGCCCACTCATCGGCGGGCAGAATGCGTGGAATGAGATCAAACGGAATCAGTCGTTCGGTGCCCGCCTCATCTCCATAGACATTGAAGGTGATTCCAACTCGTCGAAAGAACAGATCTGCCTCGATGCGGGCACGCTCAAGCTGCTCCTTCGGCTGGGATGACAGCCATTCCCAGTAAGCGGCACAGTGCGCTTTGGCCTGGGCATCGCCCGGATAGCCCGACCCGGATCCGAGGGACCCGGGGACAAGCATTTCATCGACAAATGGTGTGGCCGGCGGCTTTGTCATAGTTCAGGTGACTAAGCAGAGAACGTGCCAGGTTAGAAGCCCTCCCGAGGTCGATGCCAGTACCGTCGATAGCTCCCCCAGAAGTCGTGCACCACGAGACCTCCCTCATTCCAGCTCAGATCAATCGCACCTTGTAAATCGGTCCGGAGTACTTTGATTGTCCCGCCCAGGGTGCGCTCAATGCGCCCTAGCGTCTCGGGATGCGGGTGCCCGAAATGGTTTCGAGCGCCCGCCTGAACCACGATCACCGCCGGTGACACGGCCCGCAAAAACCCCTCTGTCAGGGCATGCCGGCTTCCATGATGGGGCGCCATGACTACTTGTGATGCAAGCCGCGCACCACTGAGGTGCATCGCGCCTGGATCCTCGGGGTCAAATAACTGGGTAAACCGTCCAACGATCGTCTTCTCCACCCGCGGCGTTATGTCACCTGTTAAGAGAAGACTATTTCCCCGTGCGTCTTCAACCCGAAGAAGACAAGAATCGGCGTTCGAGTCCCCCGACAGCGCAGCAGGATGTAACACCTGAAAGCGAACTCCATCCCAGAGCCATTGATCCCCTGCCCTGCAGTGCCCAATGGATGGCATCAGCGTGACCGCCTTCTCCTGAAGCAACTGCTCCGCCGCTGACGGATCCGGTGTCTGCAGCGCCTTCACCATACCAAGCGCCACGATCGTGGCAAGCCCACCCGCATGATCTTGATCGAGATGAGACAACACCACGCGGTCAATCTCTCGCACGGCAAATCGTCTCAGGGTTGGCAGCACAGCCCGCGATCCAGCATCCGAGGCCCCGAAACTCGGCCCTGTGTCATAGAGCAACGTATGGTGTTGGGTTCGAATCAACAGACTTGATCCCTGCCCCACATCCATCACGGTCACTTTCATCTCACCCGGTGCGATTGAAGGTGGAAACCCAGAGACGAGAAACAAGAGCCCAAACCAACCGAGGTGGCGGATCCGATGAAGCCATTGAACAGCCGGAAACCGCCCAAAGACAAGGAGCATTCCCAATGCTGCAACGATGGTGGGGATTAGGCCTGGAGACGGCCAGTCGATCGCAGCAAACCACTGGTGTGACATCCACACCAAGAGACCATGCAACCCATGTTGAACGGAAGCCGCCATCGCGAGACAGACGTCCGATTGAAACAAGAACCACTCCACCGTGCCCAGCATCGCAAGTGGCGTTACCAGATAACTCACCACAGGGATGGCCAGTGCATTTGCTGGAAGACTGACAAGGACAATCTGTTGAAAAAGATACGCAGTGATTGGCAAGAGCCCAAACGTGATGGCGAGCTGGGAAAACGCCGCCACTCGCACTGCAAGCCAGACCCGCTGCCACGCCTTTAGCGTTGGTCCGCGTACCGAGACCGGTGCCTGCTCAGTCAGGGAAAACAGAAAGCCGACTGCAAGAAAAGACAACCAGAATCCGGGCGCGAGTACCGCCATTGGATCTGCCACCAAAATGACTAATAGCGCGAGCGATATCACCGACCAGTGGCTTGCACGCAGACCGAGCAGACGCGATAACGCAAACACCGCCACCATCCATGCCGTGCGCTGGGCAGGCACCGCGAAGCCGGCCATCAAGGCATAACCAAAGGCCCCAAGGGTTGCTGCGATCGCAGCGGCCGATTGAACCGGAATCCAAATTGCGAGTGTGAACGGCCAGCGACAGAGCAGACGCCAGATCAATCCCCCCACAAGACCCGCCAGCGCCGCAAACATCGTGACATGCAAACCAGAGATGCTCATCAGATGCGCAACACCCGTCTTCTGAAAGACCGCCCAGTCACTCGCGGAAATCGCACGCTGATCGCCGACAACCAGGGCGCTAATCACCTGGCGTGCCGGGTGATCAGAAAGGGCATGGTCGATCTCACGCCGAACCGTGTCCCGCAGACGATCAATCCGAGATGACAGATCCACCGCATCAGCGAGTCGCTCAGGCTGAAAGCCCCGCGGACCCGTTTGTACGGTTCCAACAAAATAGAGACGGTTTTCCAGCATCCAGGCTTCATAGTCGAAACCGCCTGGATTCAGAGTCCCAAATGGCACCCGAAGACGAGCCATAAGACGCCAACGTTGTCCCGGGGCAAGATCCTCCGGAACCGGATGATCACGACCATCGATCCAATTCAAAACCCCCCGTGATGGCACCTGGTCGGATTGCGCGCCTCTTGCATGGTCAATGTCGACCTCCAATCGCCAGCCGCGATCATGTCGCGTTGGTAGATCACGAATCACGACATCCAGCAGCAGCGATTCTCGATCGAGTGACATCGGAAGTCGCTGTGCAAGGCGCGACTCGGCGACCCAGGTTGCAGTAGCTGCCATGAGGCAAGCCACTATCAGCATCAACGAAAAAGCGGCAATCCCAAGCATGGTCTTGCGGACGACCGTGTTCGGGTGGGCTCGCACCCTTGCAATCCAGACCGTCAGGAGTAACACGACCCCGGGCAGCGTTGCCCAGCCCAATAGACTATTGGCGTTCGTTAGACTTGATTGAAGCTGGACCCAAGAGACACCCCCAAGCGCGCCTAACGCGACGAGGGGAGTTGCCATGCCAGAGCAGGCAGGACACGCAAGGCGTTATCGCCCGTAACGCGAATCACCTCATCAACCGCAAGCCCGCGCAGCGTGGCAAGGTGTTCTGCAATCGGGCGAGTCTCCGCAGGCTCGTTGGCCTCACCCCGAGCACGCCAAGCGGGGGCGATATCGGGCGAGTCTGTCTCGAGCACGATGGCCGAAAGCGGCAGCGACTGCGCCAACCGTCGGATCTGATTGGCACGGGTAAAGGTCATCGCCCCACCAAACCCCAGACAAAGCCCCAGGTCAACAAAGACCTTCGCCTGGACATCACTGCCGTTAAAGGCGTGGGCAATCCCTTGACGAATACCGAACTGACGAAGGCCCTTGGCAACCTGATCCTGAGCCTTGCGGACATGAAGAATGACGGGAAGATCAAAACGTCGCGCTAAAGCGCACTGGGCAAGATAGAAGCGGTTCATCTTTTCTCGGTCTAGGCCCGGCACATAATGATCAAGTCCGATCTCTCCCACCGCGACAAGTTTGGGATCATGCCGGTTGCGGTCCAGTGCATTCTCGAGCTCTGATAAGGCACTGTCTGCAAGCCCTTCGACATACATCGGATGGATACCCAGGGCATAAAACACGCATGGGTGTCGCTCAGCCAACAGACGGACGCGCTCAAAGTTATCTGGGCTCACGGCAGGAACCACCACGCGCTCCACGCCCGCAGACCTGGCGCGGGACAGCGCCCCCTCAATTCCCCCGTCGACCTCAGGCGAATTCAGGTAGTCCAGATGGCAATGGCTATCGATGAGCATGGCTAGAATGGCGACCTATGGCGAGAAAAGTTCTCAAACGGATTCTGCCCGACCGGGCGACGCTTGAACAACACAAGATGCTGAAGGCCTTAGGGCCTTGGCTGCTTCATCCTGGCGTCTGGACACTCCATCGAAAAAGCGTCGCTGGGGGCGTTGCTGCCGGACTTTTCTGCGGGCTCTTTCCAGCCCCCTTCCAGATGTTTGGCGCCGCATTGGCCTCGTTCCTATTTCACTGGAATCTACCGGTTGCCATTCTGACCACGCTTTACACCAACCCGGTCACCATGATCCCGCTCTATCTTCTCGGACTGAAGATCGGCATTGCCGTCTTAAACGCCGTGATGTCAACCACCGATGAAAATGGGCACCTCGTTGAGAGCGCCTTTCCTGCGCCACCCGACTTCGATTTCTCGACACCCATCGACTCCTTCATGGCGCTGGTGAACTGGGGACTTGGCATGGGATGGCCTTTGGTCGTCGGCGTCTTCATTCTCGCCACAGGTCTTGCCATCACCGGTTATCTCGTGACTCGTATTGGCTGGAATCTCTGGATCCGAATTGAGGCAATAAAACGCAGCAAACGACGTCAGCACTAACCCGCGGCATCCGCACGCGCGAGCAGATCTTCCCACCGTGCCATGGCCTGGTGTAGCGCCTCCTGGACACGCCCGAATTCCTCCTGCAATCCAGGCAGTTCATTGGCACGTGTTGTGTAGAGCGTTGGATCACCCAGTTGCTCTTCAAGAAGCGTCTGCTGGGCTTCTAGTGCTTCAATCTTCTCTGGCAGGGCATCCAGCTCGCGACGCTCCTTTGTCGAGAGCGCTGCACTCGTCTCCGGTTTGTTTGCCTGCTTTGGCGGCAGCGGATCCCGTTTTGCGCGGGAGACCGGCGCAGGCGCCGTCTCCGCTGCAATGCGTGCATGCCAGTTCTCCCAATCCTGATAGCCCCCTTCAAACTCGCGCCAGGTGCCATTCCCTTCATAGGCAATCAGGCTCGTGACCACGTTATCGATAAAAGCACGATCATGACTCACCAAAAAAACGGTGGCCTTCGTCTGCTGCAGTAACTCCTCGAGAAGATCTAAGGTCTCAATGTCCAGATCATTCGTTGGCTCATCTAAGACAAGTACATTGGCCGGTCGCGCAAAAAGCCGTGCGAGGAAAAGGCGATTCCGCTCGCCACCGGATAGCGACCGCACAGGCGATGCAGCGCGCTCAGGCGCAAAAAGAAAGTCGCCAAGATAGCTCTTCACATGCTTTCTGACACCACCAATCTCAATCCATTCGCTACCAGGACTGATGAAATCCTCAAGCGTGGCGTCCAAGTTCACGCCCTCTCGCATTTGATCGAAGTAGGCAATCTCGATCTTGGTCCCCAGCGTCACCGTTCCAGTATCCGGTGGGATCACCCCAAGAATGAGCTTTAGCAGCGTGGTCTTTCCCGCGCCGTTTGGACCGATAACCCCGACCTTATCGCCACGCAGAATCGTGGCACTAAAGTTCCGAACAACAGGACGATCGTAGGCCTTCGTGACCCCCTCAAGATTGGCAACGATCTTGCCGCTTCGCGTAGCCGCAGAAAGCTCAAGCTTGACCTTGCCCACCTGCTCTCGCCGTGCCTGACGCGCGGCGCGCAAGGCCTCAAGCCGTGCAATACGACCAACGCTTCGTGTGCGGCGGGCCTCCACCCCTTTCCGAATCCAGACCTCCTCCTGGGCGAGCAACTTATCCTCGCGTGCATTGGCGAGCGCTTCCGCAGAAAGCTCCTGCTCCTTCGTGCGCTGGTAGGTCGAAAAGTCTCCTGGATAGAGCCGAAGCTGTCCGCGATCAAGCTCCACAATATGCGTGCAGACGGCATTCAGAAAGGCTCGGTCATGGGTGATAAAAATAATCGCACCCGAAAACTCATTTAAAAGCCCCTCAAGCCACTGAATCGAATCGATATCTAAGTGGTTTGTCGGCTCATCAAGCAGCAGAACATCCGGTAATGCCACGAGTGCCTGCGCAAGTGCGACGCGCTTCTTCAGTCCGCCAGAAAGCGACCCAATAACCCGATCGCCATCCAGATGAAGTCGGTCTAAGGTTTCAGAAACACGCTGCTCCCAGGTCCAGCCACCCAGTGCCTCTAGCTGCACCTGCACCTCATGCATGCGATCCAGCTGCGCTGGATCCGGTGTGTCCGTCGCCAAGGCCTCGTATTCCTCGCGAAGACGGCGGGCCTGATCAACGCCATGCGAGACGGCATCAAAGACCGACTCGTTAACATCTAATACGGGCTCCTGCGCCACATAGGCGATACGAAGATCGCGCTGCAGCTGGAGACTGCCGTCATCGAGACGCTCTAATCCCGCAAGAATTTTGAGAAGCGAAGACTTTCCCGTTCCATTGCGGCCAATGAGTCCAATGCGCTGACCTGTCTCGAGAGAGAGTGCGCAGCCAGCTAAGAGATCGACGTGACCATAGGCCAGCCTGGCATCCGAAAGAACAATCAACGCCATCTGGGATCAAAGGCTCAAGATGCGATCGCAGCGCGAGGCAAGATCAAGATCATGGGTGACGACAACAAGACCTGACTTCGACTCCCGAACGCGCTCTAACAACAAATCGAATACGCGTGCTGCGGTGGCGCGGTCGAGATTGCCCGTCGGCTCGTCTGCCAAGACGCATTTCGGCTCGCCGACAAGTGCGCGGGCAATGGCAACCCGTTGCCGTTCGCCACCCGACAGCATGCCCGGCGTGTGGGTTAATCGATCGCCGAGTCCGACACGGGTAAGCATTTCTGTCGCGCGCTGTCGCGCTTGCGCCTCAGGCACACGACGAATCCAGAGCGGCATGGCCACGTTCTCGAGTGCGGTGAACTCGGGAAGAAGATGGTGAAACTGATAGACGAAACCAAAGGCATCGTTCCGTAATGATGTGCGCTCCTGATCCGTCATGGCATAAAGCGATCGTCCTTCAATCAGCACCTGTCCCGCGGTAGGCGAATCAAGACCACCAAGAATGTGGAGCAAGGTGCTCTTGCCAGCGCCAGAGGCGCCCACTACCGCCAGTACCTCGCCGATGGCAAGGCTGACATCAATCTCGGATAGGGCGATCACTTCCCCTTCACCATCCCCGTAGACCATTTTCAGGCCACGCGCCTCGAGAAGCTTACTCATACCTTAAGGCCTCCGCGGGCTCTAGTCGTGATGCCTTCCAGCTCGGGTAGATCGTCGCCAACAGAGAAAGCAGGAGCGCAATGAACCCGATCTGCCAGACATCGGCCGCCCTCAGATCCGAAGGCAGACGATCAATGAAATAGATGCCCTTGGGCAGCACCTGAAACCCGGAGAGATGCTCAATCGCGGCCATGATCTGATCAATGTTGCTCGCAATCAGCACACCCGAGATCAGTCCGATCAAAACGCCCAGGAAACCTAACCAGGCGCCCTGCACGATAAAAATTGTCATGATGCTTCGACGTTGGGCGCCGAGTGTTCGAAGAATCGCAATGTCACTGCGCTTATCGGTCACGGTCATCACCAGCATCGAGACAAGGTTAAAGGCCGCAACCGCAATGATGAGTGTCAAGATGATGAACATCATTCGCTTTTCCACCTGAACGGCTGCGAACCAGTTCCGATTCTCGAACGACCAGTCTCTAACGACGGCCGACCGGGGAAGTTCAGGGACAAGACTATTGGCAACGATCGGCGCCCGCTGCATATCGGCAAGCCTGAGCCTGAGCCCCGTCACCCCCTGATCGCGAAAGAAGATCTCCGCATCTTGCGCATGGATCAGCGCCAGATTGCTGTCGTATTCAAAGTGCCCTGAGGAAAAAACACCCGCGACGGTGAACTCACGCAGTCTCGGGGTCACCCCTGTCGGGGATGCCACCCCATCCGCTGCGATGAGCACGACCGTATCGCCCAGCCGAGCACCAAGACTTCCTGCTAATTCCCGCCCAAGAATGATGCGAAAGGTTTTCGGGCCCAGCGCCTCAAGACTGCCCGACATCAGACGAGCAAGAGACTCACTGACGCCGGGCTCCTGCTTTGGATCGATCCCGCGTACCAAGATCCCTTTCATCTGCCCTTCGCGAGAGGCCATGGCCTGGGCCATAACAAAGGGCGCCGTCGCGCGGACTTCCGGGTGCTTCTCAACAATCGGAACCAGGGCAGGAACCCCAGACAGCCCCTGGCCAGGCAGCAGAATTTCAACGTGGGATAACACCCCTAGCATGCGGTCCCGGACTTCCTTCTGAAAGCCATTCATCACCGAGAGCACCACAATCAATGCCGCAACACCGAGCGCGATGCCAGCGGTCGCAAGACCTGAGATAAAAGAGATAAAACGATTCCGACTGCGCTGCCCTCCAGTGGCAGCCTTCTTACCGGATTTAGCGTAGCGGCCCGCGCGGGTATAGCGCAGGCCGATCAGGATCTCATAGGGCAACATGGCGCGAGTTTGCCATACTAGGCTCCTATGAATGCCCCTCCACCGCCTAAGTCACGGCTCGTCTACCGAGAGGCCGAACCGAATCAGACACAGTCGCTCATCGCCGCAGGGGTACACCCATTAATGGCGCGGCTTTATGCTGCGCGAGGCGTTCACTCCCCGGAGGAGCTCCATGACGGTCTTGATGGCCTGCTCCCCCCTAACGAGATGCGCGGCATCCACGAGGCTGCCTCCGCACTGGCCGAGGCCATTACGCGTCAGGATCGACTGCTCATCGTGGCCGATTACGATGCGGACGGCGCAACAGCCTGCGCCGTGGCCATGCGAGGGCTGCGTCGCTTCGGTGCACAGGTGGACTTTCTGGTTCCGGATCGTTTTGCCTTCGGCTACGGACTCACCCCTTTACTCGTGGATCATGCGATGACGGTGCTTGCTGATGCGCCGCCTCAATGGATCATCACGGTCGATAACGGGGTCTCAAGTCACGCCGGAGTGGAACGCGCCCAGCATCATCGTGTGAATGTCCTGATTACAGACCATCACCTGCCCGGCAAGACACTCCCGAACGCGTTGATGGTGAATCCGAATCAGCCGGGATGCGGTTTTCGCAGTAAGCATCTCGCAGGTGTCGGCGTCATGTTCTATGTGCTGCTCGCCCTTCGCGCCTATCTGCGAGACGTTAGACAGTGGCCAGCCGACAAAATCCCACGGCTTGATGATCTGCTGCCGATTGTGGCGCTTGGCACCGTTGCCGATGTGGTGCGACTCGATGCCAACAACCGACGTCTTGTCTCCCAGGGGCTCGCCCGAATTCGAAAAGGCAATACCTTTCCGGGACTGCTGGCGTTGTTTGAGGTCGCAGGCCAGGAGGCACGCACAGCAT
>JBDLRA010000170.1:0-3019 GCA_039800285.1 Pseudomonadota bacterium | reverse complement strand
ATGCGCACCGCATGCAAGCAGCAAAAGATGATTGCAGCGCAAGCCCATCAAATAGTGGCGATGTTGGCCGGATTACCCATCGATATCGACAACGCTTCCCTCCATCCATCCCAACTCCTGGACCTTGCCCTTCGCTACGATCTGACCAGCTATGACGCTGTGTATCTGGATCTGGCATTGCGCCGCGGTGTGCCCATCGCAACACGAGACCAAGCTTTGGCCAATGCTGCCGTGGTTGCGGGGGTGGGGGTTGTCGAGGCAGACCGTTGACCTGGCACCGTAATATTCACGACTAATCGGAGTGTCTGACTGACGGGGGAGACCACAGTGCGGCTCGCCAGACCGACTCGGTTTAACATCCACCTATTTGGAGCCCCGCCCTGAACACTGATCTCGCCCGCTTGCAATTCCTTGTGGTAGATGCCTTGGAGGACGTAAAAGCCCAAGACATCCAAGTTTTCGACACCACCCCCATCACCACCCTCTTCGACCGCGTGGTGCTCGCCAGTGGCACCAGCAACCGCCAGACCCGTGCACTCGCAAAAAGCGTGCACGACAAGGTTCGAGAGGTCGGCGCCCCCGTGCTGAGCATGGAAGGGACGGACACCGGCGAGTGGGTGCTGGTGGACCTGGGGGATGTGGTCGTACACATCATGCAGCCCGTCACACGCGACCACTACCGCCTCGAGGACATCTGGGGCGAGGTGTCTGTATCGCTAGAGGAGATCACCAAACCATTTCGCAAGAAGGTAGCGACTAAGAAACCCCCGGCGAGGAAGCCTGCCGCAAAGACGCCAACCGCCGCGAAGCCAGCAAGCAAAAAGGCACCAGCGAAGAACCCCACTACCAAGGCACCAGCAGCCAAAAAGCCCAGTGCAAAGAAGCTTGCAGCCAATTCGTCTGCCGCGAGTAAACCGGCGTCAAAGAAGGCCCCAACCAAGAACCCAGCCGCCGCGAAGCCATCAAGTAGAAAACCAGACGCCAAGAAGCCCGCGACTAAGAAGAAGATCGCCAAGTGAAGACCCTCGAGCACTACCTCGACGAGGCCCAGGCCCCCGATGACGTAAGGCGCCTACTGCTTCGAATCGCCGCCATCTGCGCCGAGATCAGCGGCCAAATCCGATTGGGGGCCCTCGCAGGCATTCACGGGGATGCAGGCACCGGAAATATCCAGGGTGAGAAACAAAAAAATCTCGATGTCATTGCCAACGAGCTTTTTGTTCAAGGGTTATCGAAATCTAAAGTGGTTTGTGGTCTGGCCTCAGAGGAGATGGATAATGCGGTGGATGTCCCCGGGGGCGCTCGACTGCTAACCGCCTTTGACCCCTTGGATGGCTCCTCGAATATCGATGTGAACGTCTCGATTGGCAGCATCTTCTCGGTGCTGCCAGCACCCGTTGACGACCGACCCATTCAAGACGCAGACTTCCTAATCCCAGGCTCAAAGCAACTCGCCTCCGGCTACGCCATCTACGGCCCCTCTACCGAACTCGTCATCACGATTGGGCAAGGTGTTTATGGGTTCACCCTCGAGCCCAAAAAGGGCATCTGGCATCAAACCAAGGGGCCCATGCGCATCCCAGAGGAAACACAGGAGTTCGCCATCAATGCCTCCAACGCACGGCATTGGTATCCACCCATCCAGTGCTACGTTAATGAGCTACTAGCCGGAAGAACCGGCCCCCGAGGTAAAGACTTCAACATGCGCTGGATTGCAAGCATGGTGGCCGATGTCCATCGCATTCTCTGCCGAGGCGGCGTTTTCCTCTACCCAGCAGACCAACGCGAGCCAGACAAACCAGGCAAGTTAAGACTTCTCTACGAGGCCAACCCCATGGCCTTTCTCGTGAGAGAGGCTAGGGGCAAGAGCACCAACGGAATGGGAGACATACTTTCGATCCAGCCCTCTGCTCTTCACCAGAGGGTTGCGGTGGTCACCGGTGCGAGTGACGAAGTCGATCGCGTTGTCAGCGCCGGTCATTAGACCCTCAACGCACCCGATCCCCCGCGCCCCTGCCTATCGCGGTGAGGAAGATGTACCGAAAGTAATCCACCACCCCCAGCGAGGCGAGCATCTGGGCATCGGTCTTGGCCAAGAGCTCGGGCGTGGACATATCAATGCCCTGAACCTGCGCCAAGCCTGTAATACCGGGGCGGGCAGCAAACACCCCTAACGCAGCACGGTGGGTAGTTAATTCCTGCTGATTCAACAAACACGGCCGGGGACCCACCAGGCTCATATCCCCCCACAGCACATTCCACAGCTGGGGCAGTTCATCCAATTTTGTGCGACGAAGAAAGCGCCCAAAGGGCGTGATTGTTGAGGCATCCGCAAGGTGAGTTGCCACAGACACCGTATCCGGCCGCATGGTGCGAAATTTTACCAAGACAAACGACACCTGGTTGCGCCCAACGCGCTCTTGCCTGAACAGCGGGGAACGGTTGTCAAACCACCCGATTAGCCAAATCACCAGCAGAAGAGGCGACAGGGCAAGCAACCCCAGCGAAGCCAAGAGAATGTCTAAAAGCCGTGTCACGCCCCCTGCACCATGCGCCGAATTCCCTCTTCAACACTCACGGGTGGGGTCCAGCCCAACACACGGCGGGTGTGGCTACTGTCTATTTGTAAAGACCCCACCAAACGATCAATCTCCGCTCGCTTGCCCAGGGCACTGCCCGCAAGACGCAGCAACGCCACGGGCACAGGAACCATCCGTGCAGTGCGGCCCATGGCCGCCGCAATGTGGCGGAGCAGATCGGGGGTGGAGAGATCCTCGCCATCGGATACCAAAAAAGTCTCGCCCGCTGCTGCGGGGTGATTGATACAGCTAATCAACAGATCAACCAGGTTATCAAGCCCAATTAGAGAGCGACTGTTTTGCACCGCGCCCAGGGGCAGAGGCAGGCCCAAACGCACCGCCTTCAACAGGCGGGCAAGGTTGCCCTTTGCGCCTGGCCCGTAGACCAGCGGTGGGCGCACCACCACTACCTCTAACCCTGTATCAGACGAAGTTTTCCA
>JBDLRA010000169.1:0-2547 GCA_039800285.1 Pseudomonadota bacterium | reverse complement strand
ATCTGGGTTACTGTATTTCGCAGCAACAACACATACTGATCGAACGACTCGACATGGCCTTGAAGCTTGATGCCATTAACGAGATAAACCGATACCGGCACATGCTCTTTGCGCAACAGATTCAAAAACGGGTCTTGTAATGCCTGCCCTTTAGCTTGTGTCATTTTTATTAAACCTCCCGAAAGACGGGATTAACTATACCGATTTCGGCTAGGAGAATCACGCCTCTGGCTTGTAAGGATTGGTAGAAGTCTTCCACTCGATCCGCAGGGGGGTGCCCTCAAGCTTGAACACCCGGCGGAACCGGGACTCGAGATAGCGCTTGTAGACATCAGAGACATGCTCCAGCGCGTTGCCATGCACCACGATGATCGGGGGGTTCTGCCCACCTTGGTGCGCATAGCGCAGCTTGGGCCGAAAGATACCGTGCCGGGGCGGCTGCTGATGTTCAACGGCCTCGCGCAGGACCCGGGTGATCTTGGGTGTCGAGAGCTTTAAGGTCGCTGCCGTGTAAGCATCGTCTACCGATCGCATCAGGGCATCGACCCCAGTGCCTTTCAGGGCGGAGATAAAGTGAAACTTTGCCCAATGTAAAAACTGAAGCTTACGGGCCATCACCCGTTTGACCTCATCCCGCGCCACCACATCGAGACCGTCCCATTTGTTCACGGCAACGACCAGCGCCCTGCCCGACTCCATCACAAACCCGGCGATGTGGGCATCCTGATCCGAGACATCCTGTCGTGCATCCAACATCAGAATCGCGACATGGCATGACTCAATAGCCTGCAGTGTCTTAATCACGGAAAACTTTTCTACGGCCTCAAAGACCTTTCCACGACGACGTAAGCCTGCGGTGTCAATCAACTGGTATTTCCTACCCGCGCGCTCAAACGGAATCGAGATGGCATCACGGGTGGTTCCCGGCATATCAAATGCGATCACCCGCTCTTCTCCGACCAGCGTATTAATGAGCGTGGACTTGCCGGCATTGGGGCGACCCACAATCGCCACACGCAGCCCACGCTCTGCAATCGTGGCGGCGTCCTCTTCTTCCTCTTCTACATGAGGCAGTGCGTCCAGCACCAGATCCATCAGACTGGAGACACCATCACCGTGTGCTGAAGAAATGGCATGCGGATCGCCAAGTCCAAGCTCGTAGAACTCAGCGGTACGACCTTCGCCGGTCAGGCCTTCAAGCTTATTGACCGCAATCGTGACGGGGCGTCCTGTCTTACGCAGCAGATCGGCAATCTGCATGTCCTGCGGCGCAACGCCATTGCGTCCGTCCACAACGAAGATCACCGCGTCTGATTCTGCGATGGCCTGACGCGTCTGCTTGGCCATCTGGAAGGTGATGCCCTCTTTCACGACGGGCTCAAAGCCGCCGGTATCGACCACAAAGTAAGGCCGTGGCCCGAGACGCCCTTCTCCGTAATGTCGGTCCCGGGTCAGTCCCGGCAGATCCGCAACCAGCGCATCCCGTGACCGGGTCAGCCGATTAAAGAGCGTCGACTTTCCAACGTTCGGTCGGCCCACGAGGGCCACTACCGGCTTCGCAGTCAATGCCTATCCTTCCGTACGAATCAGCATCAGCCGACCCGCCTGAGTCTGTACCACTAGACCCTTGTTCGTTGCACGCATCGCACCCGATGCCTGACTTCCAAGATCAAGTCGCGCGATGGTGCTGCCGTCTTCGCGAGACAGGCCGTGCAGGTAGCCAAACCGATCGCTCAGCCAGAGCGCACGACCCCAAGAAAGCGGTGCCGTCAGTCCACGCAACTGCAACGTCTCAACCGACCATGCAGGCGAACCTGTTGCACGGGTATAGGCGAAAAGACGCGACTGCGTATCGGCGACATAGACAAATCGCGCATCCATCGCAACCGGTGTGACCGCCGCGACATCTCGCGTCCAGAGACGCTTACCCGTCTCACCGTTGTAACAGGCAACGACCGACTGGTAGGCTGACACGCAGACATCTTTGCCTTCGGAAGAAGGTGCGCCCAGCAGATCCACAATCCGCTCGACCTCATTGGTGCCCTTTGGCGTTGCGACCTGGGACTCCCAGCGAAGTCCGCCAGTCAGCGCATTAATCCAAAGAATTCGTCCACCGGGAAGATTCGCTACAACATCATTTGCGCCAACCGTGGTGCTTGCGAATTCCTCTGGCGCTGACGGCTTTGACAGAAGCCCTGACTGCGCGTGCAGCACAAGGTTGGGCAGGTTACGCTGGGTCACCCAACGACGAATGCCCGTCTGCACATCCCAGCCACCGACACGGTTATCGGTCAGTCGAACCACTGCGATATTGCCAATCAACACGGGAACCTCTTGGGCAACCCCCCCGAGTGAGAACCGGCGAACGATCGCGCCATCAGCACCAATCAAGACGAGTTCACCACGATCGGTCACGACCGCCGAGAGACCTGCCGACTCAGCCGAGCCAACAGCGACGCCCGCAACAATCGTTGCGTCAAGTTCCCGCTTCCAGCTCACCTGACCAGTCGTAATCGACACACGCGTGACGGATTTGGGTGACGCGGC
>JBDLRA010000168.1:0-8391 GCA_039800285.1 Pseudomonadota bacterium | reverse complement strand
ACACGGGCATCCCCAAACTCTTTCGCAGAGAATCGAGCGCCCTTTGCGCTTGTCTCAGCGCCTGCGGCGCCACCAAATAACCCCAGCATGACCGTCGGGTTCCATAGCGCCTTGGAAATCTGCTGCCGCTTATCAGCAACCACCTGATCAAGCTGCGTCGCACGAAGCGCTGGACTACGCCCTTTTGCGGTCTGCCAAGCCTGCCCAAGGTCCATCGCCAGGGCAGGAACAGTCAGGGTAAAAAACAGTGCGGCGACCCCTGGGGTCATCCATCGCTTACGGTCCATCCAGGTTCTCCGAGTAAGCATCAAGCGCCAGCGCGCAGGCCAAGCTTTCGCAGAATCGACTCCATCAGGCACCACTTCGTCAGACCACTTTGCAAGAGGTTAATCCCAACGAAAGCCGTAAAACCGAGCCAGTATTCATGAACGAAAAAGGGGCTAGCTGGGTAGCCCAGCACCAGCGATAACAAGATAAAAAAGCCTGCGAAGACGCGAACAAGTTGCCATGAAGTCATAAGGTTCTCCTTAAAAATAATTACGATTGATGCTGCAACAAACGATCGGCCCGCTTTGCATAGACCGAGTAATACATCACGGGAATGACGACAAGCGTCAGCATGGTTGAGATCAGAATACCGAAGATCAAAGAGACTGCAAGCCCGTTAAAGATTGGGTCATCCAGAATAAAAAACGCCCCGAGCATCGCTGCCAGCCCGGTCAGGACAATCGGCTGTGCGCGGGTGATTGCTGAACGGACGACCGCAAGTTCAAAAGACACCCCCTCGCGGACCTGCAGATTGATGAAATCCACAAGCAAGATGGAGTTACGCACAATAATCCCAGCCAGCGCGATCATGCCAATCATGGAGGTCGCCGTGAACTGGGCGCCAAGAAGCGCGTGGCCTGGCATCACCCCAATGATCGTCAACGGGATGGGCGCCATGATGACAAGCGGCGTCACGTAGGAACCAAAATGGGCAACCACCAATAGATAGATCAGGACCAGCCCCACCGCATAGGCCGCGCCCATATCCCGAAAGGTTTCATAGGTCACTTGGGACTCGCCATCCCACTTCACCGAGTATCGGCTATTGGTGTCGTCGGGCTGAGCGATGAAATATTCATCGATCGGCTGACCATTCGGATCACGAAGATCTGCAATTTTTGCGCGCGCCGAAAAAAGCCCATACAGCGGGCTATCGAATCGCTTCGCGACATCGGCAACCACATAGGTCACCGGTAACAGATCCTTGTGATACCGAACCTGCTCACGTTCAGCATCCACAATATTCACCAACTGACTCAATGGCACGGTCTCACGGGTGCTGGTTCGAACGGTCAATGCAAGCAAGGCATCTAGCTGACCCTGACGACCCTCCGGCAGACGAAGGGCGATCGGAACGGCGTATTTCGAGGCATCGTGCAGATAAGCGGACTCCTCACCCGCAAGCCCAGTGCGAAGCGTATTCACGATGGTCTGTTGCGAGACACCCATAAGGCTCGCCTTGCGTCGATCAATCACCAAGAGTTTCTTCGGCGCCTTCGCAACGGTGCTGTCGTCAACATCGACAATCCCATCCGTCGATTCGAGTGCAGCGCGAATACCTCGGGCAACCGCAAGACGGCCCGCCTCCGTCGGTCCATAGACCTCGGCCACAATCGGCGCTAACACAGGAGGACCTGGTGGAACCTCAACGACCTTCACATTACCACCATGGGATTTAGCGATCTGGGTCAGCACCGGCCTCATGCGGGTTGCAATCAGGTGGCTCTGATCATCCCGCTGGCCCTTATCGACGAGATTGACCTGAATATCACCAGCCTCTGGCGACTGACGGAAGTAATACTGACGCACCAGTCCATTGAAGTTAATCGGTGCTGCAGTGCCGGCATAAATCTGAAGGTCCTCGACCTCTGGCGCCTTCATGAGAGCCTGCGACATTTCTCGTAATACCGCGTCGGTCTTCTCAACACGCGTGCCGGCCGGCATATCTAAGATGACCTGAAACTCGCTCTTATTGTCAAAAGGCAGCATCTTCAGGATAACCAGGCCGATCACCGGCAACGCTACCGAAAGCCCGATCGCAGCAATCACGCCAAGTCCCAGCTTCGCCCGCGCGGCACGCCCTCTCCGCTGATCAAGAAATGGCGCAAATAGGCGGGTGAATCTTGGCTCGAGCCACCGAGTGATCGCTGAACCGTGGGCGGCTTCATGACCGCCCGTCGCCGTCAACGGTTTCATCCATCGACGCGCCATCCAGGGCGTGATGACAAATGCAATTGCCAAAGAAAGCAGCATGCCAATACTGGCGTTAATCGGAATCGGACTCATGTAAGGCCCCATCAGCCCTGAGACAAAGGCCATGGGCAACAGCGCCGCAATGACGGTTAGGGTTGCGAGAATCGTGGGACCACCAACCTCATCGACCGCACCCGGGATAATTTCCGCAAGACTCTTGTGCGGAAATAGCGATTGGTGTCGGTGAATGTTTTCCACCACGACAATGGCATCGTCCACAAGAATGCCAATCGAAAAGATCAAGGCAAACAGCGAGACACGGTTGATCGTAAATCCATAGGCCCAGGAGGCAAACAAGGTCGCCGCTAACGTCAAAATCACCGCGGCACCGACGATTAAGGCCTCCCGCTTCCCGAGTGCAATAAACACTAAGGCCACGACGGAAACCGTTGCGAAGAGTAGCTTCTGGATCAGCTGCTTTGCCTTCTGGTTGGCGGTCTCGCCGTAATTACGACTGACGGTGACCTGCACATCCTTTGGAATTAACGTTTTCTTCAGATCAGCGACCCGTTGCTGAATAGCTTCTGCAACATGGACCGCGTTCTCACCAGGCTTTTTCGTGATGGCCAACGTGACGGCTGGATAGATGGCTTCAGGCGTTGCCTTGTCTACGTGCCAGACAAGACGTCTTGTCTGATCGGGACCATCCACAACCTGGGCGACATCCTTTAAAAAGACGGGTGCGCCTGCCCTTACGCCCAAGACAAGATCCGCAACGTCTTGTGCATTTCGAAGAAAGGGGCCAGTTTCGACCGCAATCGCCTGATCCCCTTGCAAGAGATTTCCAACCGGTGATCCCGCATTCGCCACCGACAAAAGCCCTTGGATCTCGCTCACGGTAAATCCGCGAGCCGAAAGTCGAGCGGGATCGATCTCAACCCGAATACGACGCTTGGGACCACCAATGGTCGTGACTTCCCGCGTTCCATCAACGCGCTTTAGTTCCGCCTCTAGCCGATTCGCCACCTGCTCTAACGCAAAACGATCCATGGCGCGGTTCTGCGAGTGCAAGGTCAAGCTGACAATCGGGACATCGTCGATGCCCTTTGGCTTGATCACTGGGGGCAGAACGCCGAGCCCTCGAGGGAGCCAGTCCGAATTTGCGGAGACCGTATCGTGAAGGCGGACGAGCGCCTCAATGCGTGGAACGCCCACCTGGAACTGAACGGTGATCACCGAAAGCCCAGGCTGGGAAACCGACATCACATGCTCGATTCCGGAGATCTGTGCCAGGACCTGTTGCGCCGGCACCGAGACCATCTGTTCCACATCTCGAGAAGAAGCCCCCGGAAAAGGAATCAGCACATTGGCCATCGTGACATTAATCTGCGGCTCCTCCTCTCGAGGCGTAATGAGCACCGCAAAAATCCCAGCCAATAAAGCGATCAACGCGAGTAAGGGCGTGATCTGCGCCGACTGAAAGGCAGCCGCGATTCGTCCCGAAACCCCAAGTGCTTTTGCCACAACGCCCCCTCATCACTTAATTAACTTATATATTATTAGTCAATCAATCAATCTGCAACCCCCCCTCGCCAGACGCCGAGATCCGCCCTAGAATATGCCTTCCAATGAATATTTCAGGGAGACAAACAATGAAAAAATATTTCACCGCTGCGATCACCGCTGCGACCATCGCAATCACCAGTCAGGCGCTCGCCTCTGACGCAACCAAAGTGGTCTATCACGTCAACGAAGGCGTGCAACAGGCAAGCCGTGCCATCGGCAACATCCGCAATCATCTTAACGCAGACCCGAATGCCAAGATTGTTGTGGTCACGCACGGCCCAGGCATTGATTTTCTGCTCGACGGTGCGGAAAACATGGCGGGCACCAAGTTCGCTCCTGCAATCGGCGACCTTGTCGGTCGTGGCGTGGAGTTCAAGGTCTGTAACAACACGTTGGTCTCTCGCAAGATTCCGAAAGAAAACGTCATTAAGGACGCCAAGGTTGTTCCGTCAGGTGTTGCAGAAGTCGCAAACCTCCAGGCACGCGATAAGTTCGTCTATCTCAGACCGTAAGCACTAAACACCCCATTGATCGAACCACCCTTTGTCAGTGCCCAGCGACTCCGCTGGGCACTCGATCAACCCCTGCATTCGTCGGTCGTTGTCGCAGGGATGTATACCTCTGCGCGCTGCCCCTGGTGCATCGCGATCAAGAAAGAGCAGCTCAGCCCACGAACGAAGTCCACGACGCAGCCAGGACTGATCGTTGTCGAGTTTGATGTTGATGACGGCGCCCAGTTCACCCTTCCGGACGGGGCACGCATAACCGCTCGCGCCTGGGGTGCCCGGTACGGATTAAAACTAACCCCAACCGTGGTCATGTTGGACCATTTGGCAAGACCCTTGACGGAGCCGTTAGTCGGTTATAGCTCCCGGGATTTTTATTCGGTTTATTTAGAGCAGCAGATCGAGATTGCGCAGCGCTTCTGGCAGAATCGAAAGAAATGATCGATTCTGACGCTCACACAAGCCCTGACCTGGGACTTCTCCCAGATCACCCGCAGCGCTATGCGCTGCACAACGAAATTCATGCTCGCCCCCCGATCCCGTTGTGGTCCAACGAGCGGGTGATCAGCCAGGCGTTTCTTCTCGATCAGACGAGCCGCAAGGCGCAGATTGACTGGATCAATCGTTGCGCGACAGCCCTTGGTAGCCCCACGGGATCTGGGCCGCACAGCCAATCGATTCAGGTCTTGCAGCTCGCAAAAGAGCCCGCACGCGTCTTATTAAAGTGGGAGATGCACGGCGAGTTTGTCAGCATCAGCCTATTCGCGCAACAGCAGTCCGCTGATATTTTCGATAGCCGACAGACCGTCCTTCAGAAGACAGAAACGCTCCTACAACAGATTGGTGCGCCAAGCCTCACCAACTTGGCAGGTCAGCGCATGGTGGCACTCGATATCGTTCTTGAAAGAGGCGAGGAGTACCCCGATGCGTTTGAGGTCGCTAAACGCTTTAGCGGCAACACCGTGATCGGAAGCTTGATTCTTTCGAACCAGAATGCCCAGCTCTGGACAGACCTGCAGCTGGATGCGCAGGGATTTGTCAGCATGATTGTTCGCGGCAAGGCCTTAGGCAGCCGGCAGGCGGGTCGTGCCATTCAGCGACTGATTGATATTGAGACTTATCGCATGATGGCGTTGCTCGCCCTGCCCTATGCAAAGGCAATGTCCGAGCCGCTCAGGAAAGCGGAAGTCGCCCTTGCGGAGCTATCCGACAAGATTGCCCAGGCACAGAAACACGCAGAAGTCGATGTCAGCGTCGATTCCCAGCTGCTATCGGGAATCTCTGCGCTTGCCGCGGAGGTGGAGGGCTGGATTTCTGCAAACGGACTGCGATTTACTGCTGCAGAGGCCTACCAGGAACTGGTTAAGCGTTCGCTCACGGAGCTCCATGAGACGACAATTCCCGGTGTTCAGATGCTCAACACCTTCATGGATCGTCGATTCGAACCAGCCATGCGGACCTGCCGTTGGACGGTACGTCGGCTTCGCGACCTGTCTGATCGCATCTCGCGCACGACGCATATCCTCAAGACGCGCATTGAGTTTGTCAACGAGAGCCAGACACAGACCCTGCTCTCCAGTATGGATCGACGCGCCAAACTTCAGCTACGACTGCAGCAAACGGTTGAGGGACTCTCGGTCATTGTCATGACTTACTATGCGACTGGACTGATCCAGTACCTCGCCAAAGGCGCCAAGGCGATGGGGCTTCCAACCGACCCCGATCTAGTTGCGCTGATTTCGGTGCCGCTGGTTGCTGGCAGTATCTTTTGGATTCTCGGCCGTCGTCGGAAGAAACATCCGCTTCAGCTCTAAGGTTAGGCCGTTAAGAGTTCGGTCAGTTCGTCAACGATACGGACGGCGCCCGAAAAATCATCCTGTTTGAAGTATTCACTTCTCACAATCACGGTGGGAATCCCTGCGCCAGACGCCGCGGCAAGACCGTTACGCGAGTCCTCAATCGCAATACAGTCGCCCGCGGATAACTGGAGTTGTTCTAATGCAAGCAGATACGCCTCTGGGTCCGGTTTCTTCTTCGCAACCTGCTCGCCACAGATGATCACGGAAGGTACAGGAAGAGCACTGTTGCGCGAGATGGCATGCTCCCAGAGTGCCGCCCAATTGGCCTGACTCGTGGTGGTCACGACGGCCCATTGCTGACCTCGCGCTAACGCCTGCTGGACTAGTGGCCTAAATCCAGCGCGCGGCTGGATTCCACCATCTTTGAGCAACATTGCGTAGTAATCATTTTTCCAGTGGTGAATACGGCGAAAGAAGGCCTCATCCCAGGTAACCGACGCCTCTGGATCTTGCATCCCCTCGGCATAGGCCCTCATGCGCTCATAACCGCCCGTGACTTTGAGCAATCTTCCATACGTCTCGGTCTTCCATTGCCAGGGAAGACCGAAGGCCTTGAAGGCCGCATTGAACGCAACGAGATGGCCATCACGCTCCGTTTCGGCGATCGTTCCATCCACATCGAACAAGATCGCCTTTGCAGACAGCAACGGATCATTGGTCACGCAAGCCCCCTAGGCACCACGTGTCTGCAAAATTTCCACGGCAGGAAGGACCTTCCCTTCCAGGAACTCCAAAAATGCACCACCGCCGGTTGAGATATAGCCTACCTGGGGCGCTATATCGAACTTCGAAATCGCCGCGAGCGTATCGCCGCCGCCCGCGATCGAGAACGCCGGGGAATGCGCAATCGCAGCGGCAAGCATCTTCGTGCCCCCTGCAAACTGCGGAATCTCAAAGACACCGACAGGGCCGTTCCACACGATTGTCCCGGCAGCCGAAATGATCGCCGAGAGCTTCGCAGCCGTCTTCGGGCCGATGTCCAGAATCATGTCATCGGCAGCAACCTGATCTGCCGCAACCTTGTTTGCACGCGCGAGCGGCGAGAACTCATTGGCGACAACCACGTCCTCGGGAATGGGCACACCCGCACCTCGCGCTTCCATCATCTGCATGATAGCGCGGGCCTCATCTAAAAGATCCAGTTCGGCGAGCGATTTGCCAATCGGCAGACCCTTTGCCGCCATGAAGGTATTGGCAATTCCTCCGCCGACGATCAACTGATCAACCTTCTCAGCCAGCGAGCGCAAAATCGTGAGCTTGGTAGACACCTTTGAGCCTGCAACGATAGCGACGAGTGGACGCTTGGGGCTCTCGAGTGCAGCGGCAAGGGCATCCAATTCAGCTGCCATCAATGGGCCCGCACAGGCAACCGGGGCGAATCGCGCAATCCCATGGGTCGTCGCCTCTGCCCGATGGGCGGTGCCAAAGGCATCATTCACGTAAATATCGCAGAGACCCGCCATTTTCTTGGCCAGCGTCTCGTCGTTTTTCTTCTCACCTCGGTTCACGCGGCAGTTCTCGAGAAGCACCACCTCACCAGGGGCAACCGAAAACCCACCGTCAACCCAATTTGAAATCAACGGCACTTTACGACCCAGAATCTGAGCAAGACGCGCCGCAATCGGCGCGAGGGAATCCTCGGTCTTGAACTCACCCTCGGTAGGGCGACCCAGATGCGAGGTCACCATGACTGCGGCGCCTTGCTTTAGCGCGAACTCAATGGCAGGGATCGATGCCCGAATCCGGGTGTCATCCGTAATCGCACCCGCATCATCTTGCGGGACATTGAGATCCGCTCGAATAAAAACCCGCTTTCCTGCCAGCGGCAGATCCATCATTCGCAAAAACTTCATGCAAGCCCCCTGAAAAATTGAACTGCAGGATAAATGTTCGCAACCAGTGCATCGGGCGCGCTTGTCTCAATCGACTCGCCCATGTTGTAACCGTAAGGAACCGCCCAGCAGATGACGCCCGCGGCCTTCGCCGTGGCAATATCGATTGATGAGTCTCCAATGAACAACGACTCTCCGGCCGTCTGTCCGAGCTGTTCGAGACAGTGGTGAATCACAGCTGGGTTTGGTTTTTTCACAGGCAGCGTATCGCCACAGATCACCATGTCGAACTGACCGCTCAGCTGATGACGCTCCAAGATACGATCGGTAAATCGCGTCTCTTTGTTGGTGACGACAGCACGCAAAACACCCAGCTCTTTCAGGGCT
>JBDLRA010000167.1:0-3309 GCA_039800285.1 Pseudomonadota bacterium | reverse complement strand
CTTGGTTCAGGGCGGCTACCGGCATTCTTTTATGGACTGCTTCCTCAGAACGCGACGGAACTGACAAGTTATACCGTTTATCGATGGGAATGTGCGATTCGATCGTCTGCGGTGCTGGGGTTTGTCGGTGCGGGCGGGCTGGGTCAGCAGATGGACAACTCTATGAAGATGTTCAACGGCGGTGAGGTTGCCACGATGTTGATTGTTTTCATGATCCTCGTGGGCTTTGCTGACCTGTTAAGCGGCTGGCTCAGAAGGGTGTTGCAATAGTGAATCGTCAACGTCCGAATCCTTGGCTGCGATGGGACTGCTCGGTCTGCTGGGTGACCTTGGGGCTGGTGCTGCTGACCATTGCGAGCTTCTGGTCATTGGATCTTCAGCTCTCCCGAATCTTCTCCATGGACAGCCTTGGGAGGATGGGTCGGTTTCTTGCTGAGCTGCTCTCACCAAACCTTGATGCTGCATTTCTTGCTAAGTTGGCAAAGGCGTCGCTGGAGACATTAGCCATGTCTGCTGTTGGCACATTATTAGCAGTTATCGGTGGGCTCATCTTGGCGGTTCCAGCGGGTGCAAATGGAAACTCGGGCGGTGTACGCCTGATGCGGACGCTGACGCGTCTTGTGTTGAACGCCTTGCGCTCAATTCCTGAACTGGTCTGGGCGGCCTTACTTCTGATTTCCGCAGGGCTGGGTCCGTTTGCGGGAACGCTGGCACTGGGGCTTCATACCACGGGTGTTCTGGGCCGACTGTTTGCGGAATCGATTGAGAACGCGCCCGATACCGCGGCGGTGGCATTACGGGTTCAAGGTGTCGATGGGCTACGCATTTTTCTGTTTGCGACCCTACCGACCATCTTGCCGCAGCTCATGTCTTACTCACTCTATCGTTGGGAGAACAATATTCGTGCAGCGGCGATTCTTGGCGTCGTCGGCGGCGGCGGTCTCGGGCAGATGCTGGCCTTTCACATGGGGCTCTTTCAGATGCAGGAGACGAGTAGCATTCTGATCGCGATGATCCTTCTCGTCGCGCTAGTCGATCTGGCATCTTACTTTTCGCGACGACAGATGAACCAATAGTCGAGGACGCGTTCGCCCGTTACCAGCGACAGCGCCGAGATGACTGGCTACTCGAACCAGTCCAGTACGTTATCGAGGCCACCGGATCGAATCGCCTGCATGGCCTGCGCCGCGACTGCGGGCTTTGCCCGATGGGCAATCGACAGGCCGCTGATGTCCATCATCTTCAGGTCGTTGGCGCCATCGCCCACGGTAATCGCTGCGGCGGCATTGGCGCCGAGACGACGACAGGCTTCCCTTACGGTCTTGGCCTTGATGCTGGCGTCGACGATCTCACCAATCAGTCGACCCGTAAGCCGACCATCGATAATTTCCAACTGATTCGACCGTGTCTGTATGAAGCCAATCTTCTCAGAGACAAAGTCGGTGAACTGGATAAACCCACCGGAGACCAAAAGGGTATGAAGACCGTGGGCGCGAGCGGACGCGACAAGTGACTTCACACCGGGTGTGAACTTCAGTCGATAGCGAATGACATCCTTGAGCACCTCGGCTGGAAGTCCCTCTAGCAGGGCCACGCGCCGGCGAAGACTCTCTGCATAGTCTTTAATCTCCCCGCGCATTGCGGCCTCGGTGATTGCGGAGACCTCTGCCTTTTTGCCGCAGTAGTCTGCGATCTCATCAATACATTCAATGGTGATGACGGTCGAGTCCATGTCCATGGCCAGTACCTTGTAGTCCTGCCAGCGATAAGGCCGCTCGACGATCGCGATGTCGACCTGATGGGCATTGGCCAGGGGTAAGAGCGCCTGTTCCAGCGCAGCCAATCCCTCGGCTGTCATTTTGGAAAGCTGCCAGACCATCGCACCGCTTGGTCTTGGCCGGCGGGGAGCGTTTTTCAGGATCGTGTCGACCGCCGCGAGTGTGACTGGAGAAATAGATCGACGCTTTGAGGAGGTCGTAAGGCCGGGAGAGGTTACGAGGAAGGGCATAACAGGATTCCTAACGGTCGGTTGATTCGTGCTGCGCAATGCCAGCGAGCATCTCGCGAATAGCACGGGCGCGCTGGCTAATGTCTTCAATAGGCTGCTCAAACCGAAGTTTCTCATTTCCAACGAGTCGGTATCGCCTATCCGTTTGAACAAGTCGGATGACTTTGGCAGGATCGACCTTGGCGTCCTTTCCGAAGGAGACGACAATCACCTCCGGCGTGGCGTCAATCTTTTGGACACCGATCGGTCGGGCAAATATCCGAAGCCGGTGGGTCTCAAGCAGTGCGCGTGTGGCAGGCCCTGGCGTTCCAAACCGATCGACAAGTTCTTCTTCAAGTCGCTCGAGATCATCTCGGTTTTGCGCGTTCGCGAGCCGCTTATACAAGGTCAGTCGCTCGTGAATGTCGGCACAGTAGTCGTTTGGCAGAAGGGCTGGCGCATGAAGGTTGATCTCCGTTACTGCCGCCAGTGGGGCTTCGAGGTCTGGTTCTCGGCCGGCCTTTAAGGCGCTGACGGCCTCGGTCAGCATGTCGGCGTAAATCTGAAATCCGACTTCGGTAATGTTGCCGGACTGACTGTCACCGAGTACCTCACCGGCGCCTCGAATCTCAAGGTCGTGCATCGCCAAGAAAAAGCCGCTGCCCAGTTCCTCCATCGCCTGAATCGCCTCAAGTCGCTTTTCCGCATCTTTGGTGAGCGCACCCTCGCCAGGCGTGAGGAGGTAGGCGTAGGCCTGATGATGGGAGCGACCGACACGGCCACGGAGCTGGTGAAGCTGTGCAAGTCCAAATCGGTCAGCACGATAGATGACGATCGTATTTGCTGAGGGAACATCGATTCCCGTTTCGATGATCGTTGAACACAGGAGCACATTGAATCGTTGCTGGTGGAAGTCGCGCATCACCCGCTCAAGATCACGTTCGTGCATCTGACCGTGGGCGACCTCAATCCGAGCCTCTGGCACTAGTGCCTGCAGGGCATCTTTGCGATTTTCAATCGTGTCGACCTGGTTGTGCAGCACATAGGCCTGGCCACCGCGTTTGAGTTCGCGTAGGAGCGCCTCGCGCACCACGCTATCACTCTCGGTTCTGACAAATGTCTTAATGGCAAGACGTTTCTGTGGGGCAGTGGCGATGACGGAGAAGTCTCGGATGCCCTCCATACTCATGGCAAGTGTTCTTGGGATCGGCGTCGCAGTCAGCGTGAGGACATCGACTTCGGCGCGCAGTGCCTTCAGCGCTTCCTTTTGACGGACACCGAATCGATGTTCCTCATCAATGATCACGAGACCCAATCGGTCA
>JBDLRA010000166.1:0-2742 GCA_039800285.1 Pseudomonadota bacterium | reverse complement strand
AGAGGCCTAGGACATCACCCTTTCACGGTGAGTACAGGGGTTCGAATCCCCTAGGGGACGCCATCTATCTACAAGCGCCGCTACAGGACTTCTGTTGCGAAGTCAGCGAGCCTTGATCGCTCTCCGCGTTGCAAGGTCACATGGCCGCCATGCGCCCAGCCTTTGAATCGATCCACCACGTAGGTCAAGCCTGACGATCCCTCGGTCAGATAGGGCGAGTCAATCTGCGCAATGTTGCCCATGCACACCACTTTGGTTCCGGGGCCTGCGCGGGTGATCAAGGCCTTCATCTGTTTCGGTGTGAGGTTCTGCGCCTCATCAATGATCAGAAACTTATTGATGAAGGTTCGTCCGCGCATGAAGTTCAGAGACTTCACCTTAATGCGGGTACGAATTAGGTCGGCTGCAGCAGACCTGCCCCAGTCGCCCCCGCCATCTACGCCGCGATTTAATACTTCCAAATTGTCTTCGAGTGCGCCCATCCAAGGCTGCATTTTTTCTTCTTCAGTACCGGGGAGAAAACCAATGTCATCGCCCAGGGGGACCGTGGCGCGCGTCACGATGATCTCGTTATAGATCTTGGTCTCCAGAATCTGGGCAAGGCCAGATGCGAGTGCCAGCAGGGTCTTTCCGGTGCCGGCCTGACCCAAGAGCGTGACGAAATCAATCTCGGGGTTCATCAATAAGTTGAGCGCAAAGTTCTGCTCGCGATTTCTTGCGCTGATGCCCCAGATCGAGTTCTTGCTGTGGCTGAAGTCACGCAGGGTGCGTAACACGGCTGTTCGCCCTTGGACTTCTTGCACGATGGCATAAAGGGGGTTGGGACCTTCTTCAAAGACAAACTGATTAACGTGGAAGGCTGCGCAGAGCGGGCCGGTGATTCGGTAGAAGGTGTAGCCGCTTTGCTGCCAAGATTCGAGCTTCTTGCCGTGGCTATCCCAGAAGCCTTCGGGCAGGGCCATTGCACCTGAATACAGCAGGTCTGCATCATCGATGACCTGGTCGTTGAAATAGTCCTCTGCCGGAAGCCCCAGTGCGTGGGCCTTGATACGAATATTGATGTCCTTGGACACCAGGACTACGACGCGATCTTTTTGGCGTGCCTGTAATGCCTTGACCACGCCTAGGATCTGGTTATCGGCCTTGCCCGATTCAAACCCTTTAATCGGGGCGGTCTCGATGGGTTCCGTCTGGAAATACAGCCGACCAGTCGCATCTTTATGCCCCAGGGCATCCAGCGGAATGCCTTCGCCAATCTTGGCTTTTCCACCGAGTTCACCCGATATCGCATCGATCAACGCGTCGAGCGACCGGGTCACCTGACGGACGTTGCGGGCAACCTCTGACATGCCTTTTTTGTGATTGTCGAGCTCTTCCAGGGTCATCATCGGCAGGAAGACATCGTGCTCTTCGAACCGGAAAAGACTGCTGGGGTCGTGCATCAACACGTTTGTGTCCAGCACGAAGGTCTTGGCCACGTCTGGGTCGCTGCGGCGGCGGGGCTCTCGGGTCTCCCGGCTCAGACTGATCGGAGTCGGCGCCTGAGGACGACTGCTCTTGACGGTGGGCGGGGGGGCAACCACAGTGTCGACAGCCTGCGCTGGCTCCTCTATAGGCTCCGGCGCAGATCGACGTGCAGGCGCTGCGGAGGCTTTCCTCGGCTTTGCCAAGAGATCGTCAGTAGCGGAAATAAGGCTTGCGGGTTTGGTGGGGGCCTTGGGAAGTGGCATGGTCTCTAGCGCTGGGGGTGATCAAACAGGATGAGGGCAAGCACCTTTCGGCCTTCTAGTGCCAAAAGGTTGTAGGTTCGGCATGCGGCGCCCATGGCCATGCACTCCACGCCAACCTGGATGGCGTGTAACGGGGCCAGGACTTCGGGGGGCAGAAAGATCTGGCGGGTCCCAGTCCCAACGAGAACGACCTCGGGCGCGCGGGCGGCAACAGCATCTATGTGGGCTTTAGACAGGGTGGAGACCGTCGCAGAGAGCGGCTCTGGGCCGGCCATGGGGGCCACGAGAACTGAGGACTCCTGACGAACCCCATTGACCTCAAGGTAGTCCGCCCCGTAAGCATTGATGACAAAGACGCCGCCGCTTGGCTGCTGCGTAAAACTGGTGGTGACAGGGGACAGAGGCATCGCGAGTAAAGCCTAGCAGGTTTTTCTCGCTTTTTTGCAAGTCTCCGCCTAAGTTAAAGTTAAGGTTTTTCCCACTGTTGGGCCACTTTTAGAAGACACCATGAAGCCATTTCCCAGGATCGAGCGCCTACCGCCTTACGTGTTCAACATCACCGGCGAGCTCAAGATGGCGGCCCGTCGCCGCGGTGAAGACATCATCGATATGAGCATGGGCAATCCAGATGGTCCGACGCCCAAGCACATTGTGGATAAGTTGGTCGAGACGGCAACCAAGGAGCACACCCATGGTTACTCGGTGTCAAAGGGGATCCCCCGTCTGCGTCGGGCGATCTGTAACTGGTACAAGACGCGGTTTGATGTCGATCTTGACCCTGAGTCCGAAGCCATCGTGACGATCGGCTCGAAAGAGGGCCTAGCGCACCTGATGCTTGCCACACTTGATCACGGTGACACGGTGCTCGTGCCGAATCCAAGTTATCCGATTCACATCTACGGCGCGATCATCGCCGGGGCAAGTATCCAATCGTTCCGCATGGGCCGCGGCGTGGATTTCTTTAATGAGCTTGAGCGAAACATTCGGGAGTCCATTCCAAAACCCAAGATGA
>JBDLRA010000165.1:0-3728 GCA_039800285.1 Pseudomonadota bacterium | reverse complement strand
CCGTATTCTCGGAGTGGAATGCCATATCGGTCACGATGGAAGATATGGCTGGCCCGATCTACCTGGCAAACAGTCTCTCCCCCAATCCCCAAGTCCGTGCTGCGGCAGAGGGCTGCATTATCGAGATCGGCAAGATCGGCACCGAGATGATGCAGAGCCTTGCGCTCTACGCCCTGGTTAAGAATGCAAAGGCCGAAGACCCAATCGATCAGCGACTCCAAAAGGAGTTCTTGATGAGCTTCGAGGACAGTGGCGTGACAGGCACGCCAGAGGTACGCGCAAAACTAAAGAGTATTCGTGAGCGGTTGAGCAAACTCTCGCTTGAGTTTGCAAAGACGGTCCGTGAGAACAAAGACAAACTCGCATTTACGGAAGCTGAGGTCAAGGGCGTCCCAGCGGGTGTGCTTGCACGGTTGAAAAAAGATGCCGAGGGTCGTTACTTGTTTGGCTTTAGCAGCACGGAATACATCCCTTTCATGGAATATGCCGATAGCGATGACGCGCGCCGGCGTTATCAGACGGCCTATGTGAACCGTGGTTCTGCCCGAAATCTGGAGGTGCTGAAAGAAATCTTGGCCCTGCGTGATGAAGCGGCAAAGATCACAGGCTATAAAACGTTTGCGCACTATCAGGTCCGCAACCGGATGGCCAAGACGCCCGATCGCATCAACACCTTTTTGGCGGAGGTTCTTCAGACGGCCGAGGAAATTGAAAAACGGGAGCTCGATGAGATCCGCGCCTATATGAAAGCGCAGGGGGCAAAGTCGGATCTCGTTCGTTGGAACGTGGCCTACTGGCAGCGACGGCTTGAGGCGGAGCGTTATCAGGTCGACCAAGAAAAGCTTCGCGCCTACTTTCCAACCCAGGCTGCAGTGAGCTGGGCCTTGGATATCTCTTCAAAGCTCTATGGCCTGAAATTTAGCTTTATCGATGCCCCGGTTTGGCATGAGTCTGTTCGTGCGATTGCCGTTCAGGATGCAGCGACAGGTGCGGATGTTGGTCTGATCTACCTTGACCTGTTCCCACGGGAGGGCAAGTACGGCCACGCGGCGGCCTTTGGCACGCGCCGCCCGAGCACGCTGCTGGGTCGGATGCCGACCAGTGTCCTGGTCGCAAACTTCAACCCCACAGGGCTTGGACATCAGGAGCTTGTCACCTTGATGCACGAGTTCGGTCATATCTTTCACGGGGTGCTCTCGAAGACGCGTTATGTCATGAAGGGGGGTACTGCGGTTGAGCGCGACTTTGTCGAGGTTCCAAGCCAGATGTATGAAGAGTGGGCACGAGAATACGAGACCTTGTCGATGCTGTCAGCCAACTGTGCTCCTGGGTGTCCCAAGATTGATCAGGATCTGATGAAGCGGATTACCGCAGCGAATAACTTTGGACGTGGTCTGCGGTATGCCCGCCAGGCGCTGTATGCCCGCTATGACATGCGGCTACATACAGACACGACAGGTGCGGTTGACCCGATGGCGGTCTGGGCTGAGATGGAGCGTGCGACGGCACTTGGTTATGTTCAGAACACCCAGTTCCCTGGCCAGTTCGGACACATTGCGGGCGGTTATGCCGCAGGCTACTACAGCTATCTCTGGTCAGAGGTCTTGGCCTTTGACATGTATAGCCAGTTCAAAGGCAAGATGCTCAGTCCCGAGATTGGTCGTCGATATCGTGAACAGGTCCTCTCCCGTGGCGGCGAAGTGGACGGCGACACCATGGCGAAAAGCTTTCTGGGGCGTGCACCAACACCCGATGCTTTTAACCGTCAGCTGAAGATGGGAGTAACGCGATAACACGGTCGTCCCGTTCTATCGTTATCGCATGTTCTCCAAGTTTGAAAAGCTAGTTCACCCATATCCCCCTGCTGCACCAGCGGTGGCCCCAGAAACCCTTGGGGCCTTTCTGGTGTATGCCAGCAAGGGGGTTCGCCGCTATTTTGTGATCCTGGCGCTGCTGACGGCGCTCATTGGATCGTTTGAGGCGTTTCTGTTCGCACTGCTTGGCATGGTGGTCGACTGGCTTGCCGCCACACCGCCTTCAGAGTTCTTTGCGACCAAGGCAACGGAGCTCTGGCTTGTGGGCGGGTTCCTCGTCTTCAGTATTGTCTTGGTTGTTTTAGCGGACCTGGTCAAGTATCAGGCGCTCTTCGGAAACTTTCCCATGCGACTGCGGTGGCGCTTCCACCGGCTGATGCTGTCGCAGAGCATGTCGTTTTATCAGGAAGAGTTTGCAGGGCGTATCGCCACGAAGGTCATGCAGACCTCGCTTGCGGTCCGTGATGTGCTGATGACGGTTGGCGATATTCTGGTTTACGTGCTGGTCTACCTGATCACAATGGCCTCGATCATGGCCAGCTTTGATCTGTTGCTATTGATCCCCTTTGCACTCTGGGTAGTGGGATATTCCGCGGTGCTCTGGTATTTTGTGCCACGCATTGCAGAGGTCGGCAAACGACAGGCGGATGCGCGAAGCATTATGACGGGCCGGATTACCGATGCGTACACCAACTTTGCAACGGTGAAGCTTTTCTCTCACACCGAACGTGAGGCATCCTATGCCCGTCAGTCGATGGATGAGTTTATGAGCACCGTCTATCCGCAGAACCGTCTCGTCAGTAGTTTTGAAGTCGTCAACCACACACTGAGCGTTTTACTAATTCTGGGTACGGGCGGTCTTGTACTGATGCTCTGGTCAGATGAGCTGCTGGGTCCTGGTGCAGCGGCAGCAGCACTCGCGATGGCATTCCGGGTGATGGGGGTATCCCACTGGATCATGTACGAGATGGCAAGCCTTTTTGAAAACATCGGCACAGTTCGCGACGGACTCAAGATGTTTGCAAGACGTCAGGCCGTCATTGATCAGCCCAATGCGCAGGAGCTCACGGTCAAGACCGGAGAGATTCGCTTTGATCAGGTTCGGTTTGCTTACAGTGAAACCCAATCGGTTCTTGAGAACTTTGATCTGGTGATCCGTCCTGGCGAAAAGGTGGGTCTGGTCGGCCCAAGTGGTGCGGGAAAGAGCACGCTCACGAACCTGATGCTTCGACTTTACGACATTCAGGGTGGCCGCATTCTGATTGATGGCCAGGATATTGCGCAGGTGAGCCAGACCAGTCTGCGTGCCGCAATCGGAATGGTGACGCAAGACACATCGTTACTGCATCGCTCCGTTCGTGAAAATCTGCTCTACGGTAGGCCGTCGGCAAGAGATGAAGAGGTCCGACGCGCGATCCAAAAAGCCCATGCCGATAGTTTTATCGATGAACTGAAAGATCTTTCCGGTCGTTCGGGTCTGGATGCTCATGTGGGTGAGCGCGGCGTGAAGCTGAGCGGCGGTCAGCGTCAGCGGATCGCAATCGCGCGTGTGATTCTGAAGAATGCACCGATCCTGGTGCTAGATGAAGCCACGAGCGCGCTCGATAGCGAGATCGAGGCCGCGATTCAGGAGAGCCTGGTGGATCTAATGGAGGGCAAGACCGTAGTCGCCATTGCCCATCGACTCAGTACGATTGCGGCGATGGATCGACTGATCGTGATGGATCACGGAATGATTGTTGAGCAGGGCACACACCAAGAGCTTTTGGCAAAGGGTGGGCTCTATGCGCGCCTGTGGGATCGCCAGGTCGGCGGTTTCCTGGCGAGCTCAATCGATTCGAACAACTAAGCAACGACTGCGGGCAAACGCAATCCGGTGGGCGCTTAACTCAACCCCGTTTTTAAAACCGGGAA
>JBDLRA010000164.1:0-10137 GCA_039800285.1 Pseudomonadota bacterium | reverse complement strand
ATTCTTCCGTGAGATACCGCGATGTCAGCGTCTTTGCGGACAGAAGCTTGCTGTACGGTCCATTAAAGAGAATCTCACCGCCGAGTTCGCCTGGCCCGGGGCCAATGTCAATGATGCGGTCTGCCGCCTGCATGACCAGAGGATCATGTTCCACCACAACGAGGGTGTTGCCAGCATCGCGAAGCTGGTGCATGACCCGAATAATTCGGTGTAGATCCCGTGGGTGAAGACCAATCGAGGGCTCATCCAGCACAAACAAGGTATTGACCAGCGATGTCCCCAAGGCTGTCGTCAGATTGATTCGTTGAACCTCTCCGCCTGAAAGGGTTCGTGACTGGCGATCAAGCGTGAGATAGCCAAGTCCTACGTCCACTAAAAACTGAAGACGGGCGCGGATCTCCTTGGTGACTAGATCTGTCGCCGCCAGCTGTGCCTCACCAAGTTGTGATGCACGGGTGTTGGCTGCCAGATCGTCTTGAATCTTTCGAGCCCAGGCAAGCGCATCATCGATTGGCATCAGCATGACCTGATAGATGGTCTTGCCATGAATCGTCCATTGCAGGGATTCCGGCTTTAGGCGCGCACCCTTACAGCTGCTGCATTCCGTATAGCTGCGATACCGTGAGAGCAGCACCCGCACATGCATTTTGTAGGCTTTGCTTTCCAGGTATTCAAAGAAGCGGGTGATGCCGTACCACTGTCTATTCCACTGGCCAGACCAGTCCTTATCCCCCTGGAATACCCAGTCACGATCAGCCTGCGAGAGCTTCTCAAAGGGTACGTCTGTTGGCACGCCGTGTTTGGCGGCCATCTTCATCAGATCTTTTTGGCAGTCGAGGTAGGCGTTCGTCTGAAAAGGCTTGACAGCGCCGCCAGCAAGCGACTTGCGTTCATCGGGGATGACAAGCCCAGGATCGATGCCTATGACGCGACCAAATCCTTTGCAGGTCTCGCAGGCGCCGATGGGCGAGTTAAACGAAAACAAGGCTGGTCGCGGTTCGCTAAAACTGATATTGCAGTTCGTACAGATGAGTTGGCTTGTGAAGTCATGCGTCTTCTCGCCCATCTTGACCCGACAACGGCCGTGGCCATAGCGAAGTGCTGCTTCTACTGCTTCATTGATTCGGCTGGGGGTAGTATCTGCCCGCAGCACGAAGCGATCCTGAATGACAAAGAGGGTGTCTTCCGTGCGTGACTGAATCTTGGTAAAGCCTTGGGCAGAGAGCCAGTCATCAATTTGTTCGTCAGGCAAAGACTTTGGCGTGGGGATAGGAAAGCTGACTTCTATGCGTGTTTCAACGGGGCTTGCGGCAATTAGAAAGCTAATCCCTTGAGCAGTCTGTCGCTTCACCGGTTTGCCGCAGCCGCGACAGTTCAGGTCCGCTAGACGGGCGAACATCAATTTAAAGTGATCGGTCAGTTCCGTCATCGTTCCGACAGTTGACCGCGAGGTCCGCACTGGGTTTGTTTGATCGATGGCTATCGCGGGTGGTACGCCCTCGATTCGGTCGACCTGCGGCTTGTCCATGCGATCCAGAAACTGTCGCGCATAGGCAGAAAAAGTCTCGACATATCGTCGTTGACCTTCTGCGTAGAGCGTATCGAAGACAAGCGAGCTTTTGCCAGAGCCCGAGACACCGGTGACCACGATCAGCTCACCAAGAGGCAGATCGAGATCGAGGTTTTTAAGATTGTTCTGCCGTGCGCCGCGAATTCGGATTGCGTGCTGGGCGAGTCCTTTTGGTGATCCCATCAGTTAATGATGGTCGTGGTCATGCTTGTGATCATGACCGTGGCTGTGCTCATGCTTATGCTCGTGTTTGTGGTCATGGTGATCATGGCCGCAGTCAGGGCCGTGTTGGTGGCCATGTTCGTTATGATCGTGGCCACAGCCTGGTCCGTGGACATGGCCTTTCGGCGTGTTCTCTTCGTCGAGCAGTGCCTTTGAGCGCGACGCGAGGTTGGTGTCTTGGTCGGGGTCAAAGGCATCCATGCTGGTCAGGATTCGAAACCCCATTCCTTTTAAGGCTGCCGCCGCTTCGTCCGCCTTTGCCTCTGCGCGAGGAAATTTCACAAAAGTGTTGCCGAGTTCAACGGGAATGTCGTGTGCGTTCAAAAACCGAACAGCGCGAAGTAACAAAGCGGGATTCTGTGAGGAATAAATATGGAGCTTGGTGCGAACGCCTGCAGCGGTCGGATTAGTCAGATTCATGGGACACCTTCAGCATGATTTTGCCTACGTGGGCAGATGACTCCATTAGAGCATGTGCTTTGCCCACTTCGGCTAAGGGGAATACAGAGTGGATCACGGGTAGCAGCCTGCCATTGGCAAGTTCTGGCCAGGTGGCGTCTTTGAGCGCCTTGGCGATGCGGGCTTTTTCCTGATCGGAGCGCGCCCTTAAGGTCGAGCCGGTAAAGGTGAGCCGTTTCATCATCAACGGCATCCAGTCCATCTCGACCTTGCTTCCCTGAAGAAACGCGATCTGCGAAAGTCGGCCTTCAGGCGCAAGGCTGCGAATATTCTTTTCAAGGTAAGGACCGCCCACCATATCCAGGATGACATTGACGCCTTTGCCGCCCGTGATCTCCTTGACCATCGGCTGCCAGTCTTGGGTCTTGTAATTGATGGTGTAGTCGGCGCCGAGTTTCTTGCACGCCTGTGCTTTCTCCTCAGTGCCCACGGTGGTGATCACCGTCGCACCACGCCATTTGGCAAGCTGAATTGCGGTGACCCCAATACCACTTGAGCCGCCATGAATCAGCGCCCATTCTCCTTTTGCAAGCCAGGCCCTTTCGATCAGGTTGGCCCAGACAGTGAGATAGGTCTCGGGGAGTGCTGCCGCCATCAACATCGACAGCCCGTGCGGTACTGGAAAGCAGTGGCCCGCATGTGCCGTTGCATATTCGGCGTAGCCGCCCCCAGGCGTTAACGCGCAGACCTTATCGCCCACCTTGAATCCCTGCGCTTCTTCTCCAACCGCCGTGACTGTGCCGCTGACCTCAAGTCCCATGTAAGGCGATGCATCTGCAGGTGGGGGATAAGAACCTTTTCGTTGCAGCAGATCTGGGCGGTTCACGCCCGCGTAGTCAACCTTGATCAGGACTTCCTGTGGACGTGGCGTCGGGGGTTCGATATCGATCAGCGTGAGATCGGGCTCTTGTGCCGCATAGGCCTGCGGATTGTGGCTAACAACACGCATGGGTTATTTCCAGGAATCTTTTAGCGTGACGGTGCGATTAAAGATCGGTGCACCGAGGGCTGAGTCTTTTAGGTCAGCAACGAAGTAGCCATGGCGTTCAAACTGGAAGCGGTCTTCCGCCTTGGCCTCTTTAAGGCTTGGCTCCATCGCGGCGGTGATGACCTGTAGCGAATTGGGATTTAAGTCATCCAGGAAGTTGCGTTCAAGATCAGGGGCATCGCCTTCGCGGCGGGCCCCTGGTGTGGGGTGTGCAAAGAGACGGTCATACAGGCGGACTTTTGCCATGTAAGCGTGTTTCGCGCTTACCCAGTGGATATTGCCTTTGACCTTGTATGTGTCAGCGCCCGGTGTTCCGCTTTTACTGTCTTCAAAGATACGCGCGCGAATTTCGGTGATCTCGCCGGCTGTGTTCTTCTCAAAGCCAGTGCACTCAATGACATAGGCATAGCGCAGTCGAACCTGGGCGCCGGGTGAGAGCCGAAAGAAGCCTTTGACGGGCGTCTCTTGAAAGTCTTCACGCTCAATCCACAGTTCGCGAGATAGCGGCACTGCTCGTTTACCGAGTTCGGGGTTCTGTGGGTGATTGGGTGCGAAGCAGTCCTCGACGTGACCTTCGGGAAGATTTTCCAAAACGAGTTTTACCGGATCAAGCACCGCCACTTTACGCAGTGCGGTCTCATTTAAATGATCCCGCATGCATTCTTCAAGCACGCTGTAGTCAATCCAGCCATCGGATTTCGAGACCCCAATCATCTCGGCAAATCGGCGAAAGCCCTCCGGCGTATAGCCGCGTCTTCGTGCGGCAACGAGAGTGGGCATGCGAGGGTCGTCCCAGCCGTCCACGGCCTTCGCAGCGATCAGGTCCACGAGCTTACGTTTCGAGAGGACGACATAGGTGAGATTAAGCCGCGCAAATTCGTACTGATGGGGCAGGGCCTTGGGATCCAGGTGGCCACAGGCTGCGACTTTCTCTAGGAGCCAGTCATACAAGGGCCGATGATCTTCGAACTCAAGCGTGCAGATGGAATGCGTGATGGACTCAATTGCATCAGAGAGCGGATGCGCGTAGTCATACATTGGGTAGATACACCATTTATTGCCTGTCCGGTGATGCTCGGCATGTCGAATGCGGTAGATCACGGGGTCACGCATGTTCATGTTGGGCGAGCCCATATCAATCTTGGCACGCAGCACATGACTGCCGTCCGGGTGTTTGCCATCGCGCATCTCACGAAAGATGCGCAGGCTTTCTTCTGATGGGCGATCGCGAAAGGGTGAGTTCTTCCCCGGGGACGTCAGCGTGCCCCGATTGGCACGGATCTCATCCGCTGTCTGAGAGTCGACATAGGCATTGCCTGCCTGAATCAGCGCTTCTGCAAATAGATAGAGCTTGTCGAAGTAGTCGCTTGCGAAATAGTGGTGACTACCCCAGTCAAAGCCCAGCCATTTCACGGCAGACTCAATCGCGTCGACGTATTCCTGTTCTTCCTTGGTTGGGTTGGTGTCATCAAGCCGCAGATGACAGCGCCCCTTGTAGTCTCGGGCCAGTCCGAAATTCAAGCAGATGGACTTAGCGTGACCGAAGTGCAGGTAGCCATTCGGTTCCGGCGGGAATCGGGTGACAACGCCCGTCACGCGGCCCGCGGCCAGGTCGGCATCAACGATGTGACGGATGAAATTGACGGGGGCTGGGGCTGGATTATTCATAGTGGACTGCGTCGCGGGCGAAACCTCGATTTTAGCTACACTGCAAGCTTCTTAAGACCCGATCAGCCCCGTGACTTCCCAACAACCGCAGGCCCAGCCCAACCCTGGCGAACAAGACCCGGCGCAGACGCTTCCAGAGCGGCTTTTGCTGATTGACGCCTCGAGTTTTCTGTACCGGGCCTTCCATGCGCTTCCCGATCTGCGGACCCGCACCGGGCTGCCAACGGGCGCTCTCACCGGGATGGTCAATATGCTGCGTCGGGTGCAGACCGAATGGCCTGCAAAGCACATTGCCTGTGTTTTTGATCCGAAAGGGCCGACTTTTCGGGATGCGATTTACCCAGAATACAAGGCCAATCGGTCCTCCATGCCTGAGGACCTTGCCGCTCAGATTCCGGCAATCTTCAAAGCGGTTCGAGCGCTTGGCTGGCCGCTAGTCGTGATCGACGGGGTAGAGGCTGACGATGTGATCGGCACGCTCGCGCACCAGGCGACAGCCCAAGGCCTCCCAACGGTGATCGTGACTGGGGATAAGGATCTGACCCAGTTGGTGAATGACTCGGTGGTGTTGATCGACACCATGAGCCGTGATGGCGGCCCAGCAAAGGTCTCTGACCGTGCCGCAGTGATCGAAAAGTTTGGTGTGCCCCCCGAGCGGATCGTGGACTATCTGACCCTGGTGGGCGATACCGTTGATAACGTTCCGGGTGTCGAGAAAGTGGGGCCCAAGACTGCTGCGAAATGGTTGCAGGAATATGGTTCGCTGGATGCGGTCATTGCAGCGGCAGATGGCATTAAGGGTGTGGTCGGTGAAAACCTGCGTCGTGCGCTTGACTGGCTGCCCACAGCGAAGACTTTGGTTACCGTCAAGACGGACTGCGATCTGTCAGGCGTCATTGATGACTTTCATCAGACGCTGATCTGGCAGCCTTTGGATATGTCGGTCATCACTGAGCTGAAGGAGACCTACCAGCTAGATCGTAGTCTGCGGGGCATCGGAGAGCCGATCTCGTCGACTGGTGGTGGTAGTTCGCGAGGCGCTGCCGCACGTGGGGATACTTCCGCGCCTGCGCGTGACTTCTCGGGCGCTTTGTCTGGCGAACCCAGCCCAATCGCGAGTCTTTTTGATCAGCCGACTGAGTATCGTGCGATTCTGGACTGTGCTGCCTTTGATGGGTTACTCAAAGAGATCGATTCTGCTGCTTTGGTTTCGGTGGACACAGAGACCACGTCAATCGATCCGCGTGCTGCACGTATCGTGGGGCTGTCGTTTTCAACTGAGGTCGGCAAGGCCGCGTATATCCCTGTGGGGCATCAGTACGCCGGTGCGCCAGAGCAACTTCCTCTTGATGAGGTATTGAGTCGCCTTAAGCCTTGGTTCGAAAATCCGGATAAGAAAAAAGTCGGACAGAATCTAAAGTACGACATGCATGTGTTGAAGGGCGCTGGAATCGCACTGCGTGGCGTTGCCTTTGATACGCTGCTCGAGTCTTACGTACTTGAGGCACACAAATCGCATGATCTCGATTCGTTATCCCAGCGGCACCTTGGTCGCAAGGGGCTAAGTTACGACGATGTGACGGGCAAGGGAGCGTCGCGGATTGGGTTTGAGCAGGTCTCAATCGAGACGGCAACCCGATATTCTGGTGAGGATGCTGATTTCACGCTTCATCTGCACCAGACCCTTTGGCCGCAGATCGAGCAAGACCCTGCGTTAACCAAGCTCTACCAAGAGATTGAGCTTCCCGTTGCCCAGGTGCTTTGGCAGATGGAGCACACCGGGATCGAGGTCAATGCAGATCTTTTGATTCAGCAGAGTGATGAGCTTGCGCAGAAAATTTCTGCTCTCGAGGCTCAGGCCCACGAACTAGCCGGCCAGCCTTTTAATCTTGGATCCCCAAAGCAGCTGGGGGAGATCTTGTTTGGCAAACTGGGCTACGCCCCAGTTAAGAAGACGGCGACGGGTGCGGCCTCTACCGACGAGGATGTGCTTGAAAAGCTAGCAGAGGACTATCCGCTTCCCAGGATTTTGTTGGAGTGGCGAAGCTTCTCGAAGCTGAAGTCGACTTACACCGACAAGCTTCCGAAGATGGTGGATCCGGTGACCCATCGTGTTCACACGACGTTTTCGCAGGCTGTTGCGGTGACGGGACGTCTCGCGTCCAGCGATCCAAATCTTCAGAACATTCCGATTCGAACGCCAGAGGGCCGCAGGATTCGTCAGGCGTTTGTTGCGCCGAAAGGCTTCTCGCTAATGTCAGCGGACTATTCTCAGATTGAGCTTCGGATCATGGCACATCTATCCGAGGATCCCGGCCTGCTTCGCGCGTTCATGGCGGGGGAAGATGTTCACCGCGCGACAGCGAGCGAGGTCTTTGGCGTACCGCTTGATCAAGTGACGGGTGAACAGCGACGCTACGCTAAGGTGATTAACTTTGGTCTGATCTATGGGATGAGTGCGTTTGGGCTTGCGCGTAACCTGGATATTGATCGGAGCGTTGCCAAGAACTATATTGACCAGTACTTCGCCAAATATCCGGGTGTGGCGCGCTACATGGACGAGATTCGTAAGACCGCCAAGGCAAAAGGCTATGTAGAAACCGTATTTGGCCGTAGGCTATGGCTGCCAGAGATCAATTCTCCGAATGGGCCGAGGCGGCAAGGCGCAGAGCGGGCAGCGATCAATGCCCCCATGCAGGGCACGGCTGCTGATCTGATAAAAATTGCGATGATTCAGGTCCAGCGGGCGCTTGAACAAGAAAAGCTTCGGGCTCGCCTGGTGCTACAGGTGCATGACGAACTGGTGTTGGAAGTGCCGGATGAAGAGGTAGAGACGATTCGTCGACTGCTTCCGCAGAAGATGGAGCATGTGGCAAGCCTTCGGGTGCCTTTACTTGTTGAAGTGGGTGTAGGTCGTAACTGGGATGAAGCCCATTAACTTTTTTGATGAAGGAACTGCTATGACGGACATGATTCGTGACGAGATTGATTCGCTAACGCCGAAGTCGGACTCGGCAACCACCCGCCGTGGGTTTCTCCAGGGCTCCATTGCGGCGGGATTTGCCGCGGCTGTGGCGCCCTCTGGCCCATTACTTGCGCAGGTGATCACGACAGACACCCAGGGGCTAACGGCTGGCATGGTGGAGATCCCGGCGGCGGATCGCAAGATTCCGGCGTATCGCGCGATGCCCACTGGCAAGACAAAGCTGGGTACGGTCATCGTGGTGCATGAGATCTTTGGGGTACATGAGTACATCAAAGACGTCTGTCGACGGTTCGCAAAGCTCGGCTATCTAGCGATAGCGCCTGATTTCTTTGTTCGCCAGGGCGATGTCACGCAGTTCAAGACGGTTCCTGAAATCTTCTCGAACGTGGTTGGAAAAGTTTCTGATACCCAGGTACTGGGTGACGTCGATGCGACTGTTCGTTGGGCTGCCGGTAATGGCGGTGATGCAGGTAAGGTGGGCATCACTGGCTTTTGTTGGGGAGGCCGAATTGTCTGGATGGCTTCTGCAGCGAACCCGAACCTGAAAGCTGGGGTCGCCTGGTATGGTCGCCTGATGACAACCGTGAATGCGGCAACGCCGACCCATCCCCATGACATCGCGGAAAAATTGAACTGGCCTGTCCTTGGGCTTTATGGCGGTAAGGATGATGGCATTCCTATGGATACCGTTGAAGAGATGAAGACGCGTCTGTCCTTTGGCGGTAAGGCGTCGCAGTCGTCTGAGTTTGTGGTGTATCCGGATGCACCGCACGCCTTCCATGCGGACTATCGACCGAGCTATCGCAAGGAAGCGGCTGCTGATGGCTTTCAGCGGGCGGTGGCCTGGTTTAAGAAGCACGGGGTCGCGTAAGCGTCGTAATGCTTCTGCCGATTACGCTTTTAGCAGCTACCGCTGCCACTATTGTTTCCATTCTATTGGCGGCAGCGGTCTCGCTTGGCCCGCTCTCGAAGGCAGTTGATCGATTAGTAAGCTTCTCTGCGGGGATGTTGCTTGGGACAGCACTCCTGCATCTGCTGCCGGAGAGCGTGCACATGGGCGGCGAGATTCACGGCGTCAGTTGGGCTTTGTTGGCCGGTCTTGTTGGGTTTTTTGTTTTAGAGCGACTGGCGATTCTGCGTCATGACCACCACCACGAGCATGATGGACATGATCATCCTCATGGCCACGATGCGAAGACTGCGGGGCGAGGCGGCTGGGCGCTGTTGATCGGCAGCACGATTCACGCTCTTGCGGATGGCGTCTTGATTGCGGCCGCATTTCATGCGGATCCGATACTTGGCTTATTAACGGCAGTCGCGATTGCAACGCATGAGGTGCCCCAACAGATTGGTAACTTTCTTGTATTGCTGAACAGCGGTTTCCAGAAGTCCAAGGCGCTCTTCTTTAATGTGCTCACCGGCTGTGGTGCCCTGGTTGGTGCCTTGCTGGGGTACTTTTACCTTGGTCAGGCTTCTGACTGGGTGCCTTACGTCCTTGTGGTCGCTGCAGCAAACTTTATTTACATCGCGTTATCGGACCTAATCCCCCAGCTCCACGCCCAGGCCCACTCCCATCATCATGGCGGTTTGAAAACCGCTGCTTGGCAGCAGCCGGCGCTGATGCTCGCTGGTATTGCAGTGGCGGGTTTTGCCGCCAGCGTTTTGCACGCGCATTAATCTTTTTTAGACCTATTTCTCAAGCTGCTTGTTTGTTATCATGCCGCATGAATGCATGATTGCATGAAAGCAAATGAGAGGGGTTGGGCTATGGAATTAGTGGATGCGGTCGTCAAATCGGTGGGTCAAAGCGGCCAGATTTCGCTTGGAAAAGAGTATGCGGGTCGGCAAGTGTTGATCGAGACTCCGACAAAAGGCGTATGGATCATCAGAACGGCTACGATCGTCCCAGATGAGGTTTGGCTTCATGAAGACGAGACTAAAAGGAAGCTTAAAAGTGCGCTGGCTTGGGCCACTGGGAACCCACCAAGGTCATCCGATCCCGATCGACTGCCGCTAAAGAGAACCAATGGCGCAAAGCAAGACAAAAGTAGTGCTCGATCTAAACAATCCAGAGTTTCAAAGAAGCTGGATTGAGCTGGAGCGTGATGATGCGGAGCGGGTCAGATCAACCTTTAAGAAACTAATTCAACTCACCTGGTCTGAGGTATATCGCGACAAAGGTTTGCGTTGGGAAAAAATTCAGAGCGTTCCGCCCCCCTTGGGAGTTGATGCGCTCTACAGCTT
>JBDLRA010000163.1:0-7565 GCA_039800285.1 Pseudomonadota bacterium | reverse complement strand
CTTCAATCCAGCGGACCGCAGCGTCATCATCAGCCTCTTGAACAAACAACCCAAGTCGTGTGATCAAGTCTTCGGACCGTGCAAGTGCCTGCGCAAGCTCCAGATGGCGCTCCGCGTTGACCTCGAGTGCTGCTTTGAGATCGCTCAGCTTGGCTTGCGCGCGCTGAACCTCTGCAGCCCATCGCTCCCGCTCGGCCACAGAAAGGTTGTCCCAGGCGATTCGCCGATCGATCGCAGGCTGCGCAGGCACCAACAGACGAAGCTCTGCGGCGGCATGCTCAATCTGCCCGCAGAGATCTGGCCAGGCGGCACCATCGCGCGCATGACTCAGTCCACTGGCAAGCACATCACGCGCTAGGTGACTTAATGACTGTGTCGAGACGGACTGGCCAAAGAACTGTGTCGCGATATCGGCAAGTGCATGCGCCTCATCAATAACGACATGGTTTACCGTGGGCAGAAGTTCGCCGAACCCCTCATCGCGTAAGGCCATATCGGCGCAGAGGAGATGGTGGTTCACCACCAGAAGATCAGCCTCTGCAGCTCGGGTACGCGCGGCCATCACATGGCAGTCTGCCAGTCGCGGGCACTGCTGGCCAAGACAGTTTTCACGCGTTGATGTCGCGCTTGCCCAGACCGGTGCGGTCTCCGGTACGGACGCGCACTCTGCGATATCGCCGGTTTTGGTTGTTCCTGCAAATCGAACGATCTCCCGGAAGGCCGCAATATCTTCACGACGATGAAACCGTCCCTCCGCCTGGTGCTGCTCCAACCGATAGAGGCACAGATAGTTACTTCGACCCTTGAGAATTGCCGTCTGAATCGAGACACCGAGAGCTGCCTTCACGCGGGGAAGATCTCGTGCATACAGCTGATCCTGAAGATGGCGTGTCGCTGTTGAAATGACCGATTTCCCCGCATGACGCAGGAGTGGTACGAGATAAGCAAAGGTCTTGCCGACACCAGTGCCGGCCTCTGCGACAAGACAACCCGAGGTGTCGAGTGTCTCCTCGATCGCTTGCGCTAGGGCAATCTGACCTGATCGCTCCCGATACTCAGGCGTCGCCTGCCGCAGCGGCCCCTCTGGGCCGAAGATCTGCCCAAGTTCCGACTCAGGCTGGGACATCAGGAGAGAGCTGGCTCTGAAGTTGTGCGATCGTGTCCTTCAACTGAAGTTTTCGTTTCTTGAGCCGCCGTATCTGAAGCTCATCTCGAACACCATCGGTCTCAAGCTGGCTAATCAGGTTATCCAGTTCTCGATGCTCTGCCTCGAGCTCAAGAATTCGCATTTCAACGGTGCGTACGGATGACAAAAACTGCATCAGCCCTGGCCTTTCTCGACGAGACGTCTTTGCCGTGAACGATCACGAAGCGTCGCATCGATATCGCGCAGTCCTTGCAAGGCGGTCTCTCGTTGGAGATCAAATGACCGCATCCGCTCGAGATGCTCTTGTCGGATCTGATCCATGCAACGTGCAGAAAAAAAACGTTTCAGACATGCTTCTTCCCTGCGCGCCAAATCGATCTGAAATGCCCGTCGGGCGACATCAATCTCGGCAAGCTGCTGTTGTAGGGCAGGACGCCGGGCCTTGAGTGCCTCGTCGGACGGGTCTGCCGATGGCGCTGCCGCGGGACTTGCCTGGACAAGAGCGCTCACCATCAGGCCAAGCGCAAACAAGAAAATCTTCATTCGTGGGATTATCCCTTGATGGACGAAAAACAACCATCACCCGAGCGGCTCATGAGGATCGCCAAGGCCCTAGAGCCTGCTATCCGGCGGGCCTCAGACGCGATTCTCGCGGTCTACGACCGCCCGGATCTTGGCATTCAGACCAAGTCAGACCTTTCTCCTGTGACCGATGCCGATCTGGCGAGTCACAGCATCCTTGCTGGGGCACTTGCCGCCCTCACCCCCGACTGGCCACTGGTCTCTGAAGAGGACAGTGCGACCCATGAGCAGCCGCTTGGCGCCTCGACCTACTGGCTTTTAGACCCTCTCGACGGGACGAAGGAATTTATTGCCAGGACAGGGGAATTCAGTATCAGCCTCGGTCTGGTGAATGGCGATCAAGCGATATTTGGCCTCCTCTATGGACCGATCCATGGCCGTCTTTATCGTGGAGGGCTTGGCATGCCCGCCCAACGACGGCAACTCGCCGAGCCACAGGCACCCTGGGAATCCATTGTTGCCAGATATCGCCCCTCGGATGGCGGTGTCCTCGTGTCGAGCAGACGGAGCAATCCCAGGCTTGACGGTGAGGTGGTGAGTCAACATGTGCTCTTGGGATCAGCCCTTAAGTTTGGTCGCGTTGCCGAGGGAGAAGCGGACCTCTATATCCGTCGCGGTTCCACGATGGAATGGGATACCTGTGCGGGTCAGGCGATCCTGGAAGCGGCAGGCGGAACAGTACAAACCCTCGATGGTCAGCCGCTGCGTTACGGAAAGCCGCAACGGTTAAACCAAGGGTTTATTGCGCGCGGAAAGTTGTCTGTGACGGGCGAGCCGGCGCACTGAGGTATTCCTGGGACTGCATCTCGACAAGTCGACTAACGGTCCGATGAAACTCATTGGCTAAAACGCCCACGGTATAGAGCTGATCAGCCGTTGTCTCTGCAGAGATGATGAGCTTCACCTTGTGGTCATAGAGCACATCCACCAGCCAGGTAAATCGACGCGCTTCCGAGGCCATGCCTGCCGACATCGCCGGGACGCCAGAGAGAAAGACCACATCGAACTGATTGGCCAGCTCAAGATAGTCATTCTGCGATCTTGGCCCGCCACAGAGTGTCGCAAAATCAAACCAGATCACCCGACCGGCGCGTCGGATGGCTCGAATCTCACGCGCTTCAATCTGCAGGACGGGGCTTTCCTCCGACACGCCGGCGGTCATTCGGCGGAAGGTTTCCGTGATCTCGTGATCCGTAGCCTCGTTGAGTGGCGTGAGATAAGCACGAACCTGTGCCTGTGACATCTGACGATAGTCACGACCCCCATCCACTTCAACGATATCGAGCTGCTCTTTAAGCAACGCAATAGCCGGCAGCACGCGATCACGATGCAGGCCATCTGGATAAAGCGTATCGGGGTGATAGTTCGATGTCATGATGAATCCGACCCGACTCTTAAACAGTGCACGCAGCAGTCGTTCAAGAATCATGGCGTCGGCAATATCCGAGACATGAAACTCATCAAAGCAGATCAGACGATAGCGACGCGCGACGCGCTGTGCGACCTCATCAAGGGGATCCTCAACCCCTCTGAGTTCATGGAGCTCCCGATGGGTTGCGCGCATAAACTCATGAAAGTGAAGTCGCACCTTTCGCTCTAAGGGCACATGCTTAAAGAAGCAGTCCATGAGCAGAGTCTTCCCACGACCAACACCCCCCCAGAGATAAACACCTCTCGGAAGGCTTGGCTTTGAGATCATCTTTTTGAGCGTGCCCCCGCGCTTGGCTTTGTAGTCTTCCCACTCAGCGGCACACTGCTCAAGCCGCTCTGCCGCACGAAGCTGCGCGGCATCGGCCTGAAATCCTGCTGCCTTCAGCTGATCCTGATAGGCCTGAACAATTGAGAGACGAGAGGGTCTCACATGTTCAGGGCGCGCTTATAAATCGCTAGCGACGCCTCACGCATGGCTTCTGAAAGTGATGGATGGGGGTGACAAATGCGGCCGATATCCTCTGCAGAGGCCTTGAACTCCATCGCAACAGCTGCCTCAGCGATCATGTCTGAGGCAGCCATCCCGATAATATGGACACCAAGGATCTGCTCCGTTTCTTCGTCTGCGAGCACCTTCACAAAGCCATCCGGTGAGTCCATGCCCAGCGCACGACCATTGGCGGCAAAGGGAAACTGGCCACTCTTATATTTGCGCCCTTCGGCGACGAGCTGCTGCTCCGTGCGGCCGACCCACGCAATTTCCGGGGAGGTATAGATCACCCAGGGAATGCAGTCATAGTCAATGTGTGGCTTTTGGCCTGCAATCAATTCAGCCACCATAACCCCCTCATCCTCACCCTTGTGGGCAAGCATGGGGCCACGAACCACATCGCCGACTGCGTAGACACCTGGCACCGCTGTTGCACAGTGGTCATCCACAGGAATAAATCCGCGTTCATCGGTTGCGAGACCGACCTGATCTAGGCCAAGGCCCTCGGTGTTCGGAACACGACCAATCGAGACGATCAGTCGATCGACCTCAAGGGTCTTTGCCGATCCATCCGCCTCGGTATAGCCGAGCTTTACGCCTTTTGCAGACGGCTTGATATCGCCGATCTTGACCCCGAGATGGATATCGAGCCCTTGGTTTGAGAATAACTTGAAGGCTTCTTTCGAAACTGCATCATCACAGGCTGCCAAAAAGGTGGGCAGCGCCTCAAGCACAGTGACCTCTGCGCCGAGGCGACGCCAGACGGAGCCAAGTTCAAGACCAATCACACCAGCACCGATCACACCGAGTTTGGTCGGAACCGAGTCGAAGGCAAGCGCCCCTTCGTTGTCGCAGACGATCTTGTTGTCGACCTTTAACCCAGGGAGATGACGCGCCTTCGAGCCCGTCGCAATGATGACGTTCTTGGCCACCACCGTCTCCGGCGCCTCGCCAACAACATCAATGAGAAAGCCTGACTCGTTGCGGCCACTGAACTGGCCATGACCCTTTAACCAGGTGATCTTATTTTTGCGGAACAGAAACTCAATCCCCTTGCTCATCTTCGAGACGATACCGTCCTTGCGCTTGAGCATTTTTTTGATATCCATGGAGGCACCTTTGACAGTAATGCCATGGACATCGGCGTGATGCTGAATCTTCTCGAACTCTTCACTGGAAGCGAGCAACGCCTTTGACGGGATGCAGCCGACGTTTAGGCAGGTGCCGCCTAGCGCCATTTCCCCGTTAGGGTTACGCCATTTTTCAACGCAGGCGGTTTTCAGTCCGAGCTGCGCGGCACGAACGGCAGCGATATAACCAGCGGGACCCGAACCGATGACAACGACGTCGTATGACTGAGCCATAGCTTGTGCCCCTTTCCTTAGACTTCAAGCAGAAGACGCGAGGGATCCTCGAGTGCTTCCTTCATCGTGACCAGACCCAAAACAGCCTCACGGCCATCAATGATCCTATGGTCATAGGACATCGCCAGGTAGTTCATCGGACGCACGACAACCTGCCCATTCTCGACGACCGCACGATCTTTGGTCGCATGGATACCGAGAATGGCGGACTGCGGCGGGTTAATAATCGGGGTCGATAGCATCGATCCAAAGACGCCGCCGTTCGAGATCGAGAAGGTACCGCCTGTGAGCTCTTCAATCGAGATCTTTCCATCGCGAGCCTTCACGCCGAACTCAGCAATCTTCTTTTCGATATCGGCAAAGGTCATCTGATCGACATTACGCAGAATCGGCACAACGAGACCGCGAGGCGAGCCGACAGCAATACCAATATCAAAGTAGCCGTGATAGACGATGTCATTACCATCGACCGAGGCATTCAGCACGGGGTACTTCTTTAACGCAGCGACTGCGGCCTTCACGAAGAAGGACATAAATCCAAGTTTGACGCCGTGCTCTTTCTCGAAACGCTCGCCATACTGTTTACGCATGGCCATGAGTGGCGCCATGTTGACTTCATTAAACGTGGTCAGAATTGCATTGGTCGCCTGAGACTGCAATAGACGCTCTGCAATACGGGCCCGTAACCGGCTCATGGGAACGCGCTGCTCGGGACGCCCTTCCAGTTGTGCCTCGGGTCCAAATGCAATAGCAGGCTGTGGCAGTCCTGCCGACACTGCAACCGATGGCAACGCAGCCCCTGTGGGCGCTGCTGCGGGACCTGCTTTTTGCGCGGCCAGCACATCGCCTTTGGTAATCCGACCGTCTTTGCCAGTACCGCTTGCGGGAACAACGCCAGTTTCTGCCATGAGCTTTGCGGCAGAGGGCATTGCAATCGCAGCGCCTGGCTTGACCGAGGCAATCGGGGCCGCAGGTGTTGGTGCTGCCGCAACCGGGGTGGCCACGGGCGTTGCCGGCTTCGCGGGCGCAGCCGATGCCACAGAGGCTTTCGCGTCCGTATCGATCTTTGCAATCACTTCATTTGATACAACCATCCCGCCATCGGCCTTAACAATCTCGGTGAGGACGCCGGCTGCAGGCGCGGGAACTTCCAGCACAACCTTATCGGTCTCAATCTCGATCAGGATCTCATCGGCTGCAACGGATTCACCAATCTTCTTTTTCCACTGCAGTAAGGTGGCCTCCGCTACCGACTCGGATAACTGAGGAACTTTCACGTCATAAATTGCCATGTTGGTCTCTTCTTTTCTATGAGGTCGTTATTTGGTGTGAACAAAGCCTTTGACTTTACCGAACGATGCATCGACAAGTTCTTTGAGCTGCGCAAGGTGCTTCTCGAGGTAGCCCACGGCCGGGGAAGCTGACGCAGGACGTCCTGCATAGGCAAGCTTCTGTCCAGGCTGCATGTTCTCGAGCAAGTTATGCTGAATCTGGAACCAGTACCCCTGGTTCTGCGGTTCATCCTGAACCCAGATGACCTCGGTGGCAGCGGGATACTTCTTCATCTCAGCGGCAAATGCCTTGTGCGGGAACGGATATAACTGCTCGACCCGAATGATGGCGACATCGGTGATCTTGCGATCGCGACGCGCATTTGCCAGTTCGTAATAGACCTTGCCAGAGCAGGCCAGAACACGCTTTACCTTCTTTGCATCAATCGACTTGTCGGTCTCGCCAATGACGGTCTGGAACGACCCCTTCGTCAGGGACTCGAGCGGAGAGCCGGCATCTTTATTTCGCAATAGCGACTTCGGTGAGAGCACGACAAGTGGCTTGCGGAACGGCCGCACCATCTGTCGACGCAGCACATGGAAGATCTGCGCGGCAGTTGTCGGCTGAACCACCTGCATATTTAAGTCTGCGCAGAGCTGCAGGAAGCGCTCGGGACGTGCCGACGAGTGCTCTGGGCCCTGGCCCTCATAGCCATGCGGGAGCAGCATGACCAAGCCAGACTGACGACCCCACTTCACCTCACCTGAAGAAATGAACTGGTCGATCACGACCTGAGCGCCGTTGACGAAGTCACCAAACTGGCCCTCCCAGATCACGAGTGAGTTGGGCTCTGCAGTCGAGTAACCATATTCAAAACCCAGCACAGCCTCTTCAGACAGAACCGAGTCGATGACCGTAAACGGAGCTTGTCCGGGAGCGACGTTCTGCAGCGGGATATAAGTACCTGCATCCCATTTCTCACGATTTTGGTCATGCAGTACTGCGTGACGGTGCGTGAAGGTACCGCGACCCGCGTCCTGTCCGGTAATCCGAACCGCGTAGCCACTGGCCACCAATGACGCATAGGCGAGATGCTCACCCATGCCCCAATCAAGATTCAACTCACCGCGGCCCATACTGCGCCGATCATTGAGGACCTTCTCCACAAGAGAGTGGACCTTGAATCCATCCGGAATCGTTGTGATGCGCTCGGCAAGTCGTTTGATCTCGGTTGCAGGAACCGACGTGTCTGCATCATCCGTCCACTTCTTGCCCAAGA
>JBDLRA010000162.1:0-3243 GCA_039800285.1 Pseudomonadota bacterium | reverse complement strand
GCGCAGCGCACCGGGAGAATCAAGTGATGGCAACGCATCCTCGGCTCCCGGCAGGCCGGCCGCCAACGAGACCGCTGGGGGCGTCTGACGACCGTCCATCAGTTGGTTACGCGCGCCACTGATCGTGAATCCTTGGTCATACAGAAGCTCACGAATCTTGCGGATGAGAAGCACCTCGTGGTGCTGGTAGTAGCGTCGGTTACCCCGACGTTTCATGGGACGAAGCTGCGTGAACTCCTGCTCCCAGTAACGCAAGACATGCGGCTTTACCGCACAGAGCTCACTCACCTCGCCAATCGTGAAATACCGCTTCGCGGGGATTGGGGGCAACTGGGCTGGGGAGACTCGTTGTTCCATAGCAAGAAAAGGTCCGTGCGACGGGAGCGCTCAGGCTCAGTTACCTGGAGGCTCGTCATCCGCGTAGGCGTCGAGCGGCTTACGGGTCGGATCTTGGACGTAGGACTTCAGCTTTTGACTGGCGTGAAAGGTCACGACCCTGCGGGCTGCAATCGGAATGGCCTCACCCGTCTTTGGGTTTCGCCCAGGGCGCTGAGGCTTGTCTCTTAACTGGAAATTTCCAAAGCCTGAGAGCTTCACGCTGGTCCCTGCGACCAACGTCTCGCGGATCTCCTCGAAGAAGATATCCACGACTTCTTTGGCCTCTCGCTTGTTCAGGCCCACCACCTCAAAGAGGAGCTCAGCCAGCTCGGCCTTGGTCAGCGTATCGTCTTGCGACTTCAGCCCCACGTAATCGAGCAGCCTTGGGAAGGCCTCTGCGATCTGCGAGGCTGATCCACTAAAGCTATTCGAAGCGTCCATAGACTTAGGATTAAATTGCACGGTCTAATCGTTACGATCTGAGCCGCGCCGAAAACTCAGACGCCAGCAGGGTGATGATCTCGTTCATCAACGCATCTACCTCAGATTCTTGAAGAGTTGTCTCAGGACTCTGAAGTATAAACCTGAAAGCTAAGCTCTTTTCCTTCTCGGACAATCCCTTACCCCGATATTCATCAAAACACTTGATATTTGTGATCCAAGATCCTTGTTTTGATTGACTTTTTAGCCTTTCCAGGCGCTCGATCATCGCACCCGCCGGGGTCTGATGGTCCACGACGACCGCGAGGTCCCGCGTCACAGACGGGAACCGGGAAACGTCGGTGATCTTGGGCAGAAAAACCTGGGTCAGGCCATCAAGCGCCATCTCAAATACCACCGGGGGAGAAGCAAGCCCTATCTCTTGGACAAGCCTCGGATGTAGCTCCCCTGCCCGTCCAACGACCTTGTCGCCAATCAGAATCTGGGCTGCACGGCCAGGATGAAGCCCAATGGACTCGGCAGCAGGAAGCTGACGAGTCGTCAGCCGAAGCGGCTGGGCCAGTGCCTCAAGGTCGCGCTTCACATCAAAAAAATCGACCTGGCGAGATGGCTCTCCCCACTGGTCATCGACGATGGGCCCGAAGGCGAGCCCTGCAATTCGTAGTGGCTGATCAACCCCGGGAACAGTCCAGTCACCGGACGGCTGGCCAGGGCGGTCCAGAAAGCAACGGCCAATTTCAAAGACACGAACCCGAGACTGCTTTCTGCTGACGTTGGTCGCGAGGCAGTCGAGCAGGCCAGGCAAGACACTCGTCCGCATGACGGACTGATGGGATGCCATGGGATTGAGTAACGCAAGCGGTGTCTCTTCTGACATCGCCAAGGCTGCTTCTTTGGAGATAAAGCTATAGGTCACGACCTCGATGTAATCAGAGGCTATCAGACGATCACGCAGCTGCATCGCCGAACGACGTTCCTCGGTGGGAATCGACATAACAACAGGCGCAACAGGCGGACGTACCGGAATCCGATCGAACCCATAGATTCGGGCGACCTCTTCGATCAGGTCCTCTTCGATCTCGATATCAAACCGAAAGCTCGGCGGAGTCACCTGAATGCTCTCGGACGCGCCGTCGCCAATAAGCGTCGGTGCAAATCCGAGACGATGAAAGATCTCCATGCAAGTCTTCGCATCGACATCGATCCCCAATACGCGACGGCATCGTGCAATACGCATCGTGACCTGGGGGCGCGATGGAAGACGTGTGGACTGGTCATCAATCGGCCCAGGCTTGCCGCCACAAATCGACAGGACGAGGTGCGTCATGTACTCGATATGGTCCTGGGTGGAGACCCAGTCCACACCGCGCTCGAACCGATGTCCTGCATCTGTGCTGAAGTTAAACCGGCGTGCACGACCACGAATACTGTCTGGCCACCAGAAGGCGGCCTCCATGTAGATATTCTGTGTTTCTAGACTGACCGCGGTGGACTCTCCACCCATGATGCCAGCAAGCGACTCTGGCCCACGATCGTCTGCAATCACCCCGACGGACGCATCCAAGGTGACCGTTTGACCATTTAAGAGCGTCAAAGACTCGCCGTCTTTTGCCCAGCGCACCGTCAAAGGTCCATGGACCTTATCAAGATCAAAGATGTGACTCGGACGACCGAGTTCGAGCATCACATAGTTTGAGATATCCACCAGAACGGAGATCGATCGCTGCCCTGCCTGCTCAAGTCGGCTTCGCATCCAGTCAGGCGTCGCTGCCTTTGCATTCACACCCTCAATCACGCGGCCTGTAAAACAGCCGCAGAGATCGTCTGCGCTAATCGTGACCGACAGACGACGCTGCGTCTGTGGTGGCGTTGGAGACCATGTCGGCAGCGTCAATGCACAGCCCGTAAGCGCGGAAACCTCGCGCGCAACACCCGCAATCGAGAGACAGTCCGCACGATTGGGCGTAAGCTTAAGCGTCAGTACCTGACTGTCGAGTGACAGCGCCTGACGGAGATCCTGCCCCAATGCCGACCCGAGAGATGCGGGTAAGACCATGAGCCCTTCCGACTCTTCAGAGATTCCAAGCTCCTTTGCAGAGCAGAGCATCCCCTGACTCTCGACGCCACGCATTTTGGCGCGCTTGATCTTAAAACCACCTGGAAGTAACGCCCCTTCAGTCGCGCAGGCGGCGATCATGTCTGGCACCACGTTGGGTGCGCCGCAGACAATCTGAAGCGGTGCTGCGCCGTTACCAATATCAACGTGACAGACGCGAAGGCGATCCGCATCAGGATGTTTCTCTGTGCTGATCACGCGGGCGATCACCACCCCTGAGAACGCGGGCGCGAGTGGCTCAGCCTCCTCGACCTCTAGTCCAGCCATCGTCAACAGATCGGCCAATGCCGCAGTCGACAGGTCCGGAT
>JBDLRA010000161.1:0-9891 GCA_039800285.1 Pseudomonadota bacterium | reverse complement strand
GAGATTCCTCCGCTACGAATGTCGGTCGTGCGTCAGTTGAAGAAAGACTTTCCTGATGCAGTCATTGTCGCGAACGGCGGTATTCAGACGGTGGAGCAGTCACTGGCGCTGCTGGCCCCTGCTGACGACACTGCGCTTCCAGCTGCGGATGGCGTAATGCTCGGTCGCGCCGCCTATCACGACCCTTGGGTGCTCAGAGATATCGCGCAGGCGATCGGCCATACAAATTTGCCGAATGATCGCGTATCGATTCTTCCTGCCTTACAGAAATACTTTGAAGCTCAGTTGAGCAGCGGCACGGCGCCTAAGCATATGACGCGTCACTGGCATGGACTTTTTCATGGGCAGCCCGGTGCCCGTCTGTGGCGTCGTGAAATCTGTGAGGGCAAGTTGGGGCCACTTGCCTTATTCGAGAGTCTTAACGCGGCCTTTACTAAGACGGCTGCTGAAGCGCCGCATACTGCTGCTTCGCGACCTTAATCTGCGCTCGTGCTCCCATCAGAATGGCGGCGGTGAGTACCAGCGATAAGGCAAGGCTATTCCAGGCGAGCTGCCGTTCGATTTCGGTGAGCCCGATGATTCGTACCAGTGCCTCACCAACATAAAGCCAGACCATGAGTGACATCCACCGAAAGGTTGGCATCTTGGCTTTCCATAAGCCGGGGAGCGCAATCACTAATGGAAGGACTTTTAATGCAAGCCAAGAACCCCCAGGTCGAAGCGGATCAAGGACTAGCTCCCAAGCTAGTCCGAAAGCAATCAAGGCCATTGAGATGACAAACGCAATCACTGGCCAGGGCTTGGGGACCGGGATCGCCCGGCTATTCCAGGTTGTGGTTATCTCTTGCATGCGATTAGGCAAGCTTCTTAGCCGTTTGTGCCACCCGCTGACCAAGCGCCCTTGCCAGTCGAATCTCTTCATCCGTGACGGGTCGTGCGCCATCACCGCCCGCGAGATGCGATGCGCCGTAAGGTGTTCCGCCAGAAGTTGTCGTGAGCAGATCTTTTTCTGAGTATGGAATGCCGACAATCAGCATGCCGTGATGCAGGAGCGGCAGCATCATGGATAACAAGGTGGTTTCCTGTCCGCCATGCAGACTTCCTGTACTGGTGAAAACGCCTGCTGGCTTTCCGATCAGACTTCCGGATAACCACTGAGCAAGTGTCTGGTCAACGAAATACTTCATCGGAGCGGCCATATTGCCGAATCGGGTGGGGGACCCGAGTACCACGCCTGCACATTCTTCGAGATCTTTGGGCTCCGCATACGGGGGACCGTCTGACGGAATCGCAGGTTCGGTCGCCTCGCAGACGGTCGACACGGCAGGGACTGTCCGCAGTCGTGCTGAGCAGCCAGGAACAAGATGAATGCCGTCGCAGACAGCCTCTGCCAGCTTACGGGTCGCGCCATGGCGCGTGTAATAGACCACCAGTATTTCCAAAACGGGCTCCAAAATCGGTCGGTAAGGCCATTTATCATAGGGCCATGTCGCAGCAACTCAAATTAAACCTGGCCTATCTGGTCAGGGCCATGGGGTCTCGGGAACGGGAACTGAGACTTGGGCAGAGTGCAGCGAGCCTGAGTTTTATCTCCCTTCTTGCCCTTGTTCCGCTTTTGACGGTGGTCTTGGCAACCCTGACCTCGTTCCCAATCTTTGCCCAGATCCGCGAGGCAGTTCAGCTTGTCTTATTAGAAAACCTGCTGCCTCAGGGGTTTGCCAATACGATCTTTCGTTATCTCAATCAGTTTGTTGCCAAGGCGAGAACGCTCTCGGTGCTGGGTGTTGTCTTTCTCATGGTCACAGCGACCGTGATGATGCTCACTATTGACCGCACACTCAACCTCATCTGGCGAGTCGAGAAGCCCAGACCGCTGATGCATCGGATTTCGATTTATTGGGTGGCGTTACTGCTGGGTCCGATCCTGATTGGTGCAGGCGCCTGGTTGGCGATTCTTGCGGCAGGTGGGAAGCGTGCCATGAACTCGGGTGTCTTGGGCGTTGAATGGTGGGATGTCGTGAACCTGGCGTTGACGCTTGCGGCCTACAGCCTTTGTTATCGATGGATTCCCAATGTCCTGGTGAAATGGAAAGATGCCCTGATCGGAGGATTGGTTGCGGCTCTCGGCTCTGAACTAGCTCGGGCGATCTTTATCGGGTATTTTGGTGCCGTTCCTACCTATCAGCAGGTCTATGGCCCCCTGGCGGCAATCCCCGCCCTTCTGGTCTGGACTTATATGACCTGGTGGATGTTTCTGGCGGGGGCGCTATTAGCATCCATCCTGCCAGAATGGCGCGCTGCCAATGCTAGGATTTCTTCTCGATATAAAGATAAGGGAGACAGACCATGAAAGTGAGCAAGATTCTCGAGGTCAAGGGTAAAACCCTTTACACCATGAGTCCTGACCAGTCTCTTGCGGCTGCCGTTCTGGTGATGGCAGAGCACGACATTGGATCGATCGTGGTGATGGCCGATGGCAAGCTTGCTGGCATGCTGACCTTTCGTGAGGTGATCCGGATTCTTGCGAAGCGTCAGGCAGAGAATCGTGTCGGCCCCACGCCCCCAGTGTCTTCCTTCACGATTGCAGAAGTCATGAATCCGAAGCCGACTGTGGTGACCCCGGACATGGATGTCGACCTGTTGCGCAAACTGATGGTGGATTCACATGAGCGTTATCTTCCTGTGATGGACGGTGCGATGTTGATGGGAGTGGTCTCGTTTCACGATGTCGCGAAAGCCGTGTTAGAGATGCAGAGCTTTGAGAACCAGATGCTCAAGGCCTATATCCGTGACTGGCCGGAGCAGAAAGAAGGCAGTTGATGCGCATCTTGGTATCAAATGATGATGGCTACTTTTCCCCTGGGATAGCCGCACTTGCAAACGCGATGCGGCAGTTCGGCGAGGTCACGGTGGTGGCTCCGGAGGCCGATCGTAGTGGCGCATCCAACTCGCTCACCCTAGACCGGCCGCTCTATGTGCGGCAGTCATCGAATGGTTTTTATTATGTGAACGGCACTCCCACTGACTGCGTTCACGTTGCGGTCACGGGCTTTCTGCCAGAGCGTCCTGATCTCGTTGTCTCGGGGATTAATAACGCATCAAATCTTGCAGAGGACACGCTTTATTCCGGAACGGTGGCGGCCGCGATGGAGGGGTATCTCCTGGGTATTCCTTCGGTAGCGTTTTCCTTGGCCAGTCGCAGTTTTGATCACCTAGACACTGCGACGGCGGTGGCGACAGAGGTGATCGCGCGCCTCGTCGATCATCCGTTTACCAAGCCACGTCTTTTAAACGTCAATATTCCGAGTGTGCCGGCATCTGCGTTACAGGGCTACGCGTTAACGCGCCTTGGCCGTCGTCACGTCGCGCAGCCGGTTGAAAAGGCTGTGTCACCTCGTGGTGAGACGGTCTACTGGGTAGGCCCTTCAGGTGGGCAGCGCGAGGCTGGCCCAGGGACAGATTTTCATGCGATCGGTGAGTCAAAGGTGTCGATCACGCCTTTGCATGTCGATCTTGCCGATCGCGATGGTTTTGATGAAGTCGGTCAATGGCTGGCGACGATCTAAAAAAGCCGAAGGGACCCGCAAAGCCGACTCAGCCGGGTCTGCGGATCGCTACGAAAACCACTGAGGTTAAGGCGCCAAGCCTTGTCCCGCGTTGGGGTGCCGATGCGGTCAAGAAAGAAGCGCCGAAAGAACCTGTTAAACGCCTCTCAACATTTGCAGCCAAGCCTGCGGCTAAGGCGGGAGCGGCAAGCGCGGGACTGTCGAGTGATCGAACTCGTGCGCGCATGGTCGAACGACTCGGCACGCAGGGTATTCGCAATGCGACCGTGCTGTCTGCCATGCGTGAGATCCCGCGCCATCAGTTTGTTGATGAGGCGCTGGCAAGTCGCGCCTATGAAGATTCTGCGCTTCCGATTGGACATCAGCAGACAATCTCGCAGCCATTCGTTGTGGCGCGCGTCATTGAACTTGCCTTAAGTCTGGTTCAGCCTACGGATCCCTCTCGTCCGCTATCGGCGCTTGAGGTGGGCTGTGGCTGTGGCTATCAGGCAGCGGTGATGGCCCGTTGCTTCGGTCGGGTGGTCTCTGTGGAGCGGATCAAGGCGCTTGCGGATCTGGCTCGGGCGAACTTACGGTCTCTGCGGCTCTCTAACCTGAAACTGGTCTATGGAGATGGGCTCGTTGCAGCGGCAGCGGATGGTCCGTTTGATGTTATTTTGATGTCTGCTGGGATGCCCATGATCCCTCAGGAGCTGGTGGGTCAGCTCGCTGTCGGCGGCGTGCTGGTCGCGCCCATTGGCGAGCCGGAGCAGCGGCTTGTGGCGGTTCAGCGGCTTACCGACACAGAATTTAAAACGCAGGCCTTTGATCTGGTACGGTATGTCCCAGTGATTCGAGGAACAGAGTAATGCAGGCAATTGGATTAACACAGGCAACGCGAATAATTTGTGCGGGGATCTTGCTCGCACTTGTTGGCTGTGCGCAGACGAAAGGTCCTGCACCCGTTGAAAGTCGTGTGCTGGGCAAAGGGACGGCATCAAAGCCCGCGCCTTCCGCCGCAACCGCTTCTGCGCCGAGTGTTTCGGCAGACGGCTACTACAGAGTCCGCAAGGGCGATACGCTAATCGGTATTTCGCTTGACCATGGCGTCTCTTGGCGAGACCTTGCGGCGTGGAATCAGATCGATAATCCAAACCTGATCGAAGTCGATCAACTCATTCGGGTCAAGCCGCCAAAGCCCACACGCGCAGCAACCGCATCGGCCGCCTCGAGCGGAGCGAGCCAAGATCAAAACGCAAATATTCCTGGTAAGACAGACGTACGACCATTAACTTCTGCAAAACCCGCCACAGGATCGACGGTTCCAGGTCCGGTTGCTTCGGCGCCGTTAAAACCACCGGCCGCCGCGCAGTCTGTTCCGGCTCCGGGAACAGTGCCCGCATTGCCGCCTGCGACACCGCCAGCAGCCGCGCCGGCGGCTACCGCACCTGCCGCCAAAGCAGCAGAAGGCATCACGCTGTCTTGGCCTGCGAAGGGCAATGTGATTACCCAGTTTGCGGATCCTGGCTATAAAGGCATCGCACTCTCTGGAAGCGAGGGGGATCCGGTTAGCGCTGCAGCCGACGGTCGTGTGGTCTACAGCGGTAATGGTCTTCGTGGCTACGGCAATTTGGTGATCGTGAAGCATGACGGCGATTTCTTAACGGCCTATGCCCACAACAAATCAATCCTTGTCACGGAAGGCCAGCAGGTCAAGCGTGGCCAGAAGATTGCAGAGCTCGGTAAAACAGATTCTGATCAGCCCAAGCTTCACTTCGAGGTTCGCAAGTCCGGTAAGCCCGTTGATCCATTGAAGTTTCTTGCGCAGCGATAGTTGCCCCTGATGACCCCGGTTCTTTGTTTTGATCTTGAAACGATTCCTGATGCGCAAGGGCTGCGTCGTCTTGAAAGCTTTGATGAGGCATTAGACGATGCTGCTGGTGTCGCGGCCGTTCAGGCCGAGCGGCTCGCCTCGCACGGATCAGATTTCTTTCCCCATTATCTGCAGCGGATCTGGGTGATCGGCTGTGTCTTTCGGGACGACGAAGGGTTTAAGGTCCGTTGTCTGGGGGATCAGCATGGTGGAACGGATGTCGAAGAGGCTGCACGTATTCGGTCTTTTTTCAAAGTCATTGAGAAGCACACACCGCAGCTGGTCACCTGGAATGGGTCTGGGTTTGACATGCCGGTGCTTCATCATCGCGCGTTGATTCACGGTGTTCCGGCATCGCGTTACTGGGAGCAGGGTGATGATGACCGTGACTTCAAATACAACAATTATCTCTCTCGGTATCACAGTCGGCATCTGGATCTGATGGACCTGATGGCGGGGTATCAGAATCGCGCTTTTGCACCGTTGGACGCCATGGCGCGTCTCTGTGGTTTTGCAGGAAAGCTTGGCGAAGACGGCAGCAAGGTCTGGCAGGCCTTCTTAGAGGGTCGTGGCGAATCCGTGCGGGCCTATTGCGAAACCGATGTGGTGAACACCTATCTCCTTTACTGTCGATATAACCTGATGCGGGGTGCCTGGGCAGAGTCGTATTACCGGACAGAGCTCGCGCTGGTTAGGGATTCGTTAAGGGCCCTCATCGGCGATGCATCAAGCCCCCTTGCCGGAGAGCACTGGCAGCGTTATCTCGTAGCATCCCCCGCATTGACCAGTCTTTAAATGAAACGTCGCGCCCCGAAGGTTCCTGAGGTTCTTTCGAACCTTACGATTGAGTCTGTTGATCTCGACGGACAAGGGCTTGCTCGTCATGATGGCAAGGTGGTCTTTGTCGAGGATGCGCTCCTTGGGGAGCGAGTGGATGTTGCGGTCACGCGCAATAAACCGAGTTACGCCAAAGGCAGTGCGATTGCCTGGCATTGCAAGAGTGTGCAGCGCGTAACGCCAAAGTGTCAGCACTTTGGGGTCTGTGGCGGCTGTGCGGTTCAACATGTGGATGCTTCCGCGCAGCTTGCGATTAAGCAGCGGGTTTTAGAAGACCACCTTTGGCATTTGGCGCGGTTAAAGCCCGAAGAGATGCTGTCGCCGATTGATGGCAGTCCTTGGGGCTATCGCACCCGGGCACGGCTAACAGCGCGTTGGGTGGATAAAAAAGGCGGCATGCTCTTAGGCTTTCATGAGCGTAAAAGCAGTTATGTCGCAGTGATGGACTCCTGCGAGATTCTGCATCCAAGCGTCTCAGAGATGATGCCTGCGTTGCGGGACTGCCTTGCGTCGCTTTCAATTGCGCGTCGTCTGCCGCAGGCAGAGGTTGCAGTTGGCGAGCCTGATCTGACTGCATCAGAGTCACTTGTGGCAAAGGCGCGCTCGCATCCTGTGATTGCCTGGGTGCTACGGATTCTTGAGCCGTTAACGGCTGAGGACGAAGCAACACTAAAGGCGTTTGCGGACACCTGGCAGGTGCAGTTTTGGCTGCAGCCTGGTGGGCCGCAGACGGCAGCGCTCTTTTATCCGAAGGATGCACCGCCGCTTGCCTATCACCTGCCAGAGTTTGCGCTGCGTATGCCGTTCTCGCCGGTGGATTTCACGCAGGTGAATCCTGGAATCAATCAGGTGATGGTCAAACGGGCCGTGGATCTTTTGGATCCCAAGCCATCTGATCGTGTTGCGGATTTTTTCTGTGGGCTGGGGAATTTCACGCTCGCACTTGCACGCCGCGCGGGGAAGGTCGTGGGAATTGAGGGGTCGACGTCACTGACTGATCGTGCTGCTCAGAATGCGGCGCTGCATGGGATGCAGGATCGACTTGCGTTTCAGTGTCTGAATCTTTTTGAGATCAATGCCGATTGGTTCTTGGCGCTCGGGCACTTGGATCGCATTCTGTTTGATCCCCCACGAGAGGGCGCGCAGGCCTTGTGCCAAGCGATGGCTGAGATCCATCAGCAAGGGAATTCGTCACAGCTGCCGAAGCGTTTGGTTTATGTGTCGTGCAACCCCGCCACACTTGCTCGCGATGCTGCGATTCTGGTTCACGAAGGCGGGTGGGTACTGCGCAAAGCCGGCGTGATCAATATGTTCCCGCATACAGCCCATGTGGAATCGATCGCGGTATTCGAGCGGCCATAAAAAAGCCCCGATGCTTTCGCAACGGGGCTTTCTCGGTTAGCTGTCAACTGCAGATCGCCTAAAGGAGGGCGATCCGCAGGATTGTCGATAACCAGTTACTCGCGGTTACCACCGAACAGTGACATCAAGATCACCAGCAGGTTGCTGAAGATGTTGTAGACGTTCAGGTAGATCGCTAGGGTTGCCGAGATGTAGTTCGTCTCGCCACCGTTCACGATACGGTTAATGTCATAGACCAGCAGTGCCGAGAAGATGGCAACGGCTAATGCAGACACGGTCAGCATGAGCGCAGGCATCTGCAGCCAGATGTTGGCGAGTGCGGCGACAAGCAGCACTACAACACCGATCATCAGGAACTTGCCCATGCCGGACAGATCCTTCTTGGTCGTGGTTGCGATGCTGGCCATTCCCATGAACACAAGGCCGGTTCCGCCTGCGGCGATACCAATCAGCTGGGCGCCATTGGACAATCCCAGCGCCATACCGATCAGGCGCGAGAGCATCAGGCCCATAAAGAAGGTAAAGCCCAGCAGCAGGTAGACCCCGGTGACGCTGTGCTTGGTCCGCTCAATTGCATAGAAAAAGCCAAAGGCAATGCCTAAGAAGATCAGGGCCCCGATGAATGGGCTTCCTGAGAACCAGGCAAAACCAAATTGCATGCCAGCCCAAGCCCCCAACACCGTTGGGACCATGGTCGCTGCCAGGAGCCAGTAAGTGTTTCGCAGCACTCGGTTGCGTGCAACCGAGGATTCGGCCTGAGGCAACGGGGTACTGTTGTTCCAGCTTGGATTCATGTAATGCTTCTCCTTAAGGATTCATGGCGAGATTCCGGGGGCGGGATGCCGCCCGGACGGACGCCAGGACGTATAATCGCAGGTTTAGTTGACAAATCAAGTAGGAAAAGGTTCAAACCGCCTCAGGAAAAGAGCCCGGAAACCTTCGCACAGACTACCCCCATTAATAACCCTTTCATCAACACGGAAATAAGAATATGGCCATCGAACGCACCCTCTCCATCATCAAGCCAGACGCAGTCGCCAAGAACGTGATTGGTCAGATCTATTCGCGCTTTGAGCAGGCTGGTCTGAAGATTGTTGCTGCACGCATGGCACACCTGTCGCGTGGCGAGGCCGAGGCCTTCTACGCCGTTCACCGTGAGCGCCCTTTCTTCAAAGATCTCGTGGACTTCATGGTCTCGGGTCCTGTGATGATCCAGGTGCTCGAAGGCGAGAACGCGATTGCGAAGAACCGCGACCTGATGGGCGCCACCGATCCGAAGAAGGCGGAAGCGGGCACTATCCGTGCTGACTTTGCAGACAGCATCGACGCCAACGCTGTTCATGGTTCTGACGGTCCTGACACTGCACGTCAGGAAGTCGGTTTCTTCTTCCCCGCAATGGCCGTTTACAGCCGCTAAACCCGTCTTTGCAGACGGGGATTTGCCCGGACAATGCCCACCCCGTCAACCAATCTTCTCGGTTTTTCTCCCGCTGCCCTCACCGAATGGTGCGTGGCCATGGGGGAGAAACCCTTTCGTGCCCGTCAGCTGCTGAAGTGGATTCATCAGCGTGGCGCCGGTCATTTCGCAGAGATGACCGATCTTGCAAAAGAGTTTCGCGCCAAGCTTGAGACGACGGCAGTCATTGAAGCGTCGCCGGTCATTACGGATCACACCTCGAACGATGGCACGCGCAAGTGGCTGTTTGATGTTGGACAAGGCAATGCGATTGAAACGGTATTTATTCCCGAGACCGATCGCGGCACGCTTTGTGTTTCGTCACAGGCGGGCTGCACCGTTGCCTGTCCGTTCTGCTCAACGGGTCGTCAAGGATTTAATCGAAATCTGACCACGGCAGAGATCATCGGTCAGCTCTGGTGGGCAAGGCATAAGGCGCAGGCCCCGGTCACCAATGTGGTGATGATGGGTATGGGCGAGCCGTTGTTGAACTATGACGCGTTGGTTCCTGCGCTGATGCTGATGCTCTCAGATGATGCCTATGGACTCTCGCGGCGTAAGGTGACGGTTTCCACATCTGGTGTGGTGCCGATGATTGACCGGTTGGCGCGAGACTGTCCCGTGTCGCTTGCGGTATCGCTGCATGCGCCAACCGACGCACTTCGGGACGTGCTGGTGCCTTTGAACAAAAAGTATCCTTTGAAGGATCTGATGTCGTCGCTCAGGCGCTACCTTGAGCCAGCACCGCGTGACTTCATTACGTTTGAATATGTGATGCTCGATGGCATTAATGATTCTTTAGACCATGCGCGGCAGTT
>JBDLRA010000160.1:0-9596 GCA_039800285.1 Pseudomonadota bacterium | reverse complement strand
TACGATCCCATGCCGTGTTATCAAGCAAAAGGCCCCCTAAAACGGAGGCCTCAGCTTCAATGGAATGCGGCGGAACTCGCAGCGCGAGAGTCTGAGAGTCCGCCCGGGAATCCATAGCCCGCGACAAGCTTTCCGGTGTTTACGCGGTCTCGCCGATCACACGAACGGTGATGTCGACCACCACGTCCGTATGCGGTGCCACCTGAACGGCATGATCTCCGACCATCTTCAGGGGACCATTGGGCAGACGAACGCAGGCCTTGGCCACGTCAATCGACTTACCCTTGAGGGCCTCGGCGATATCAAAGTTCGTCACAGAACCGAACAGACGTCCGTCAACACCAGCCTTCTGGTTCACTTCCAGAACCAGACCCGCCATTTTCTGGCCGAGCACCTGAGCGGCGGCGAGCTTTTCAGCCTGCACCTTTTCGAGCTCAGCACGACGCGCCTGGAAATCAGCGATCGCCTGCTCTGTGGCACGACGGGCCATGCCCTGGGGAATCAGAAAGTTACGGGCGAAACCGTCTTTCACACGTACGACATCGCCAAGCTGACCCAGATTGACGACTTTTTCGAGAAGAATAACTTGCATATTCAGTCCTTAAGAAATGGGTTCTCAGCGATTAATGATTGTCGGTAAAGGCGATCAGCGCCAGGAACCGAGCGCGCTTGATCGCGGTCGTCAATTGACGCTGATAGCGGGCATTGGTCCCGGTGATACGCGCCGGAATGATCTTGCCGGTCTCGGTCACGAAGTCACGCAGGGTATCGATGTCTTTGTAGTCAATCTGCTCAACGCCTTCGGCGGTGAAACGGCAGACGCGCTTGCGCTTGAAAAGCGCGGACTGCGTGGGACGACGGGGACGCTTGTTCTTGTCAAACTTTTTGTTGAAGGCCATCTTTCATTACTCCAATTCGAATTTTGTTAAATGCAAGTTCAATCGCTTACTCTGCTGACGGGCCGGTGCAAGGAATCCTTCGCATCGAAGGGCCGCACCAAGCGGGACTTGTTCCAGTTGCTCTGCGATCGTTCCGATCGCTTTCACATTCATCAGAAGTTCAATCGTTCGGGCAAGCCCTGCTTCCTGAACTGCTGACTGATGCTGAATGAGCACCTCGACAACTGGAAAACCTGCTGGGGTGTATCGCTTCGCTTTTCTCTCAACAACCACCGCCGAGAGCTGCAGCTGATTCACCCGAGCCGTCCGGTCGAGTCAGCGCCTTAGGCTGCTGCAGGAATATCAGCTGCCGCTTTTCGAGCCTCTTCCCGCTGGATCACTTTGATCATTGGCGACGGGCCGGTTTCGGCTTTTTTCATCGCAACAACCAAGTGGCGCAGAACCGCGTCGTTGAAACGGAAGGCGTGATCCAGTTCATCCATCTCGGACTGGCCACACTCCACGTTCATCAACACGTAATGGGCTTTGGCAACTTTCTGAATCGGGTAAGCCAGCTGACGGCGGCCCCAGTCTTCCATCCGATGAACCTTGCCCCCTTTGGCGGTGACAACGGCGCTGTAGCGCTCAACCATGGCGGGCACCTGCTCGCTCTGGTCCGGATGGACAATAAAAACGATCTCGTAATGACGCACGATTTCTCCTTGTGGATAACGCCACCTCCTATAAAAATGTTAGCGCCCGCTAACAAAAGAGTGTGGCAAGGGACCAGAGAGTCTAGCAAAAACCCCCGTGATCTACCAGCGATGCACGGCCCAAATCCAGCAGAAGCGGCGTGAAAACTACAGGACCGGGGTCTTGAGCGGGAGCCCCTGGACATGGGCCATGAGGTTATCCACGGCGAGCTGCATCATGGCCCGTCGGGTCGCCGACGAGGAACTGGCAATGTGCGGGGTGATCACCACGTTTTCGAAGGTGAGAAACGCCGGGTCAAACCGCGGCTCATTTTCAAAAACATCTAGCCCTGCAGCAGCAATTTTCTTCTCGCGTAGCGCAGCAATAAGAGCCTGATCATCCACGACCCCTCCCCGCGCGATATTGATCAACACTGCAGACGGTTTCATGAGCGCCAGCGCCTCGGCGTTAATCAGATGATGCGTCTCTGGGTTGTAAGGGACGACCAGCATCACGAAGTCGGACTCTTTCAATAATTGCTCACGCGTCACCCAATGGGCCCCGTTCGCCTCTTTGCTCTGGGAGCGGTTGTGATACAGGACCCGCATCGAAAAGCCTTGGGCACGCCGCGCAATGGCTGAACCAATACGCCCCATCCCAATAATGCCCAGCGTGGCATGGTGCAGATCTCGACCCGCAAACTGATCGAACGCCCAGCCGTGCCAATCGCCTGCGCGCGCATATCGCTCGGACTCTGGAATACGCCGCGCCGTCGCCATCATGAGGGCAAAGCCAAAATCGGCTGTTGTCTCTGTCAAGACATCCGGCGTATTCGTGAGTCGAATACCGCGCTCCCGGCAGGCATTCGCATCAATATTGTTGTAACCCACTGCACCGGTCGCAATCAATTTCAAGCGACTGGCCGCCGCAATCACAGACCCATCGATCTTGTCGGCAACCGAACACAAGAGATAGTCTGCGGAGGCAACATGCCGCCGCATGGTCTCAAGATCCCAGGGCTTGTCCTGCGCCTGGTTGTCTGCAATCACATCAAACGCGGCACCCAATTGAGAAAAAACATCGTCATAGAGCCGTCGGGTCACGACAAGGGTCGGTTTTGCCATCCGGATCAAAGCCCTTCCAGGATTAAAAGATGTACGCGATAGGGACCATGCGCCCCCAACACAATCGTCTGTTCAATGTCTCCGGTACGAGATGGGCCGGAGACAAAATTCAGCGCGCGAGGTGGCGCGCCGCGCTCATGCCGAAGTAAGGCGAAGACATCTTCCATGTGCGCAACGATGCGGGACTTCGGAACGACCGCAACATGCGTCTCGGGAAGCAGCGCCATCGAGGCAGGCGAGTCCGCACCCGATAACAGTGCCAAGGTTCCGGTCTCCGCGATCGCAGCAAAACAGCCCGTGATCCCCACCATATCCGGCGTGGGTTCATCACGAACGGGGGCACGTGCTTCAACGGTAAGTCCAGCACCATTCCAGTCAAGCTGTGCAAAGGTTGGCCAGATCACGGCCCGCTGGCCAAGCCCGCGCGCCTGAAGGTATTCCGCAACGGCCGAAGGGATTTCCTCAAGCGACGAGAGCCGCGCGACAGTGGACTGCAGACGTTCGGACTGTTCAATAAAACGCGCTAAGAGATCCTCACCGACCGCGGGCTTTGGACCCGAAGGCTTTTGCGCGACATAGTTGTAGTTGAGCTCTTCCTCACGGTCTTTCGCCTGATCAGGGCGGCCTTGCGCGGCACGGATACGCGACAGGATGCGCGTCCTGGCATCCTTCGTATCCAGTGGATCCTGTGGTGGCTGTGTCGACATCGGAATCACATCCTCTTGACAATTAGCAAGGGTAAACCCAGGGAAAATGTAGTTAGAATGCCGAGTGTAGCGCTCCTTCAGGAGCCGTTAAAGTGATTCCAGAAAGACTGCCAAGATCATGACCCATATTGTCACCGAGGCCTGTATCAAATGCCGCTATACCGACTGCGTGGACGTCTGCCCGGTGGACTGCTTCCGCAAGGGCCCCAACTTCCTCGTGATTGATCCTGATGAGTGTATCGACTGCGCGGTCTGCATCCCTGAGTGTCCGGTAAACGCCATCTATGCCGAAGAAGACGTGCCAGATGACCAGCGCGACTTCATCGCGATCAACGCAGAGCTCTCGCAAAACTGGCCCACGATCACCCGGATGGAACCGCATTTCGAAGATGCGGACAAATGGGCTGACGTAAAAGACAAGCGCGGACTCCTCGAGCGGTGACTGGGGCACCCGAGGAGAAATCGACTCGGGAATCCATCACCTGGATTCACCGCTGGACCCCTCACCTGTTTTCTTTTCGCACAACAAGACCTGCAGCCTTTCGGTTCACGGCAGGTCAGTTCGCACGACTCGGTGTTGAGAAACCAGATGGCTCTGTCGTCTGGCGCGCCTACTCCATGGTCTCTGGTCCATTTGATGAGGCACTCGAGTTCTATTCCATCGTCGTTCCTAACGGCGAATTTACCAGTGAGCTCGCTCGTCTTAAAACAGGCGATGCGCTGCTGATTGACAAGCAGAATCACGGTTTTTTAACTCTCTCGCGCTTCGCTGGCGGCGAAGACCTGTGGCTCTTATCGACAGGTACAGGAATCGCCCCGTTTCTCTCGATGCTCGCTGACCCAGAGGTCTGGGAGCGATTTGAGACCATCACCCTCGTGCACAGTGTCCGACTAAGGGAAGAGCTTGCCTATCGAGACTGGATCGAGGCACTCCCTTCTCACGAGATCTTTGGGTCCTTCGCGCACAAGTTGCGCTACGTTCCTATCGTGACGCGAGAGGCATGCCCCAGCATGCTGAACGCGCGTCTGACCGCACTCATCCCCGATGGCCGACTTGAAGCGGCTGCCGGTAGGAAACTTGACCTAGACAAATCAAGAATCATGCTCTGCGGCAATCCAGAGATGGTGAATGAGACCCGCAGAGCGCTAAAATCGCTCGGATTCCAAACGAGCCGACAATCCAGCCCAGGACAGATCGCTGTTGAGAATTATTGGTAGTTGTTGCTAACCGCTACATTCGCAAGACCAGGAGAATCACTTGCTCTATCAGCTGCATGAGTTTCAACGCTCGATTCTTCATCCCATCAGTCGAATCGCCGACATCTCTGCCCAGGCCTATCTCCATCCTTACAGTCCGCTGTCTTACCTGCCCTTCTCTAAGCGCATGGCCGCCACCTTTGACCTGGTGCATCGGATTGGTAAGGAGTATCAGAAACCAAGCTTTGGACTGAACGAGACGATCGTTGACGGGCAAAGCGTGGCCGTTGTCGAAAAAATGGTGGTGACGAAACCGTTCTGCAAGCTGCTGCATTTCGAACGCCAGTTCAACCCAGACGCCCCCAAACGCAACGACCCAAAGATCATGTTGGTTGCGCCACTCTCTGGCCACCACTCCACGCTTCTTCGAGACACCGTGCGCACGCTGATCCCCGACCACGAGGTGTTCATCACGGACTGGATCGATGCGCGAATGGTGCCCTTAAATCAAGGCCCCTTTCACCTAGACGACTATGTCGACTACATCCGCGAATTCATCACTGCGCTGAGCCCGGACCTGCATGTCATGTCGGTCTGCCAGCCCACGGTCCCCGTTCTGGCTGCAGTGTCTCTGATGGCGTCTGAAGGATGTCCCGAGGCCCCGAGAAGCATCATCATGATGGGCGGCCCCATCGACACGCGAAAGAGCCCCACATCGGTGAACGATCTTGCCACCGAAAAGCCTTACGAGTGGTTTGTAAATCATGTGATCTACACCGTGCCGCACAAGTACCCGGGGTATCTGCGGCGTGTCTATCCAGGTTTTCTGCAGCACGCTGGGTTTGTTGCGATGAATCCGGATCGTCATCTGACATCGCACTATGACTATTACCTTCAGCTCATCAAGGGCGATGGCGAGAACGCCGAAAATCACCGTGCGTTTTATGACGAATACAACGCCGTACTCGACCTTGCTGGCGAGTTCTATCTCGATACGATCAAAACCGTTTTTCAGGAACACGCACTCCCCAAAGGCACCTGGCATGTCCGCGGCAAACCCGTTCGCCCGCAGGACATTACGCGAACGGCACTTCTCACAGTGGAAGGCGAGCTCGACGATATTTCTGGCCCCGGACAGACACAGGCCGCACACGATCTCTGTACCGGCATCCCAACAAATCGACAAGAAGACCTCGTGGTACCGCAGGCAGGTCACTACGGCATTTTCAGTGGACGTCGCTGGCGTGAACAGGTCGCCCCAAAAATTCGCGAATTTATCCGACGCCATTGATGCGGTTTTGCCGCAGACCCAATGCACGCGTTGCGGCTATCCCGCCTGCCGACCCTATGCAGAGGCAATCGCTCACGGTGAAGCAGCCATCAACCAATGTCCGCCAGGCGGTGCACAAGGCATCGCCCTTCTCGCTGAACTAACAGGCCAACCCATTATTCCGTTAAACCCTGATCACGGGACGGAAGGGCCAGTCAGGATCGCGGTCATTGATGAGGACCGATGCATCGGGTGCACCGTCTGCATCAAAGCCTGCCCGGTGGATGCCATCGTTGGTGGATTCAAACAGATGCACACGATTCTTGCCGACGACTGCACGGGCTGTGAACTCTGCATCGCGCCATGCCCTGTCGACTGTATCGACATGGTGACCCCTACCCCCGATCGACAATGGACGCAGCAGGATGCTGACCAGTCGCGGACACGATATGAGGCAAGGCAGATACGCCTGAAAAAAGCAACAGAAATTGCAGATAAGCCAAAGGTGACGACGACTGCACTGGATGAGATTCTTGCGCGCGCAAAGGCTCGGGGGATTGCTCGCACGGGCAGCGCAGTCGATGCCACGCGTATCAATGACGACGCCTTGGGCCAAGACAAATCATGAATTCCGAAAAGCGCCACGCGATCTTCTCGCGTCTTGCGGCTATCAATCCCAATCCTACGACCGAACTCGAATTCAGCTCTCCATTTGAACTGCTCGCCGCCGTGCTGCTCTCGGCACAGGCAACCGATGTGTCCGTCAATGCGGCCACCCGACGTCTGTTCCCAAAAGCGAATACGCCGAAAGCGATTGTTCAGTTAGGCGTTGCCGGACTTGAACCCTACATTCGTACGATTGGTCTCTATCGCACTAAGGCCAAGCACCTAGTCGAGACCGCAGCCATTTTGCTGCGCGACCATCAGGGGCAGGTGCCAGAGAGCCGCGAGGCTTTGGAAGCCCTACCGGGCGTCGGTAGAAAAACAGCGAATGTGGTGCTCAACACCGCCTTTGGCTGGGAGACGATCGCCGTCGACACCCATATTTTTCGAGTCTCTAACCGGACAAAAATCGCTCCTGGCAAAACGGTCACTGAGGTCGAGACGCGTCTGGAGCGATTGGTACCAAAAGAATTCAAACGCAACGCGCATCACTGGCTGATTCTGCACGGCCGCTACATCTGCAAGGCGCGACGCCCGGAATGCTGGCGCTGCCCAATTCACGACCTCTGCGAATTTAGACCGAAGACGCTGCCGCCAAACTAGAGATTTTTCGGCCCCCCATGCACAGACCGACTGAGAAATCCCAGTAGATCTAAGCCAGCAGGAGACATCTTCTTCAGATCTGCATGGCAGATCGACAGAGAGCGTGCCGTCTCAACGCCTTGAATGGCCAAGATCTTAAGACCCAGCAGCTGACTAAAACGACGCGCAACAATCTCGGGGAGCACGGTCACGCCGAGCCCCGCGGCAACCAGCTGTGAAATCGCATCAAAGCCCTTTACCTGAACACGAATCCTGGGATGTACGCCCTGGGCATGCGCCATATTCGCGAGCCACTCTTGAATAGACCCGCCTTCTTGCAACAGGATCAGATCCTCAGAAAGAAGCCGCGCCAACGTGATCGACTTTGTTTTTCGCCAGACTTCTTGATTGGGCACCAGGGCCACGAGCGTGTCCTCGTGATACGGCAACTGTGAGAGATCCTCGCGAAGGAGCATTCCTGCAAACACACCAATCTCTGCCTCGCCTTCTGCCACCAGCGCCTGGATGTCTCGACTCGTATGTTCCGCAAGGTCAATGCGTACCCGAGGATGGGTCTTTAGGAACTCGGTCAGATCCTGCGGGAGCACAGTTGCAATCGAACTGGCGTTCGCGACGATCCTCACGTGCCCCGTGATCCCCGCCGCAAAGTCGCCAACTTCAAAGGCCATTTGGGCAAGCTCACGATCAATCGAGCGTGCATGATGAAGCACCGCATTCCCCGCCTCTGTGAAACGCACGCCACGGGCATGACGCACCATGAGCGGTACACCAAACCGGGCCTCTAACTCTCGAAGCCGCGTGCTCGCCGCACCAAGCGCCAGATTCTGCTGGGCGGCGGCCTTGGTGATGGATCCCGTCTGGGCAACCGCCAGCAAGAGCTTGAGTGTCACAAAGTCGATCCGATGCGACAGGGTCATCGCGAGGCTCGCTGGAGAATCATTTCAATATAGGCAGCCCCATCAATGGGAAGCCCTGTCCGCTGCGACTGCCAGAGCACCTGGCCCAGACACTCCATGACCTCGTGCATGGCCTCATGCCGATCATCGAGTCGCTGAGATAACCGCGTAAAAGCCTCGCGAATACCAGGCGGCTGGTCAATCGAAATCTGCTCTTCAATCGAGAGGTGCATGGATAGATGCAGAAATGGGTTCGTGCGACCGGCCTCCACACTGTAGTCGCGGGCAATGGCCAGTTCGACATCGATCAGATCGTCGTGATATTCCGGGTGCTGCTCGATCCAATCGACCGCAATCATCTCAATCGGCGAGAGCGGTAACTGGCCTTTCGCCTTGGCCCAGGCCTCGCAAAAAAAACGTCGAACGTCCTCCTGGCTGGGATTGAACATGCCGCCCGCCCCTTATAGCCCAGGCACCCCGAACACCAGCATCCACAGGCCTAGCACCGCGAACAGGCCCGCAGCAGTCATTCGGATCAACTTAATCGGAATCCGCTTTAATAAATGCTCGCCGAGCCAGATCGCCGGCGCGTTCGCTAAGACCATTCCCAACGTACTGCCAAGAATGACCTGCACTGGAAAGTCAGCGTGCTTGGCCGCTAGCAAGGCGGTCGCGACCTGGGTCTTATCGCCAATCTCGGCAATGAAAAAAGCGATCACGGTTGCGATGAAGGCCGTCTCCCAGAGCTTGATTCCGTCTTCATTCAACTTATCGGGGACCAACGCCCAGGCGGCAAGCGCCAGAAAGGATCCCCCAAGCACCCATCGCAGGACCTCCGGGGTCAGCCAATGTGCGCCCCAGATCCCAAGGGCCACCGCAAAGGCGTGATTCGCAAGGGTCGCCACCACAATACCCGCCAGAATCGGCAACGCCTTCGGAAACCGAGCGGCCAGAACAAGGGTCAGTAACTGGGTTTTATCGCCGATCTCACCGATGGCTACGGCACCTGTTGCCGTCAGAAAAGGATCAATATTCATGCTGAGACTCTACCGAAGGCTTTGACCCTTCGCAAATGACGAAGGTTAGGCCCAAAATCACGCATTCTCAGGGGGCGAGGATTCTCGTATCGTCATGCCCATACCAAGTGGCACCAATCAGGGAGAGAAGGTATGTCGCAGCCGACAACATCAGCAGGGCGTCGTTTCCGCGAGGCACTTGCACAAGAAAAACCACTACAGATCATCGGCGCGATCAATGCAAACCATGCACTGCTGGCAAAGCGTGCTGGTTTCAGGGCCATATACCTCTCGGGGGGCGGGGTTGCCGCCGGATCACTTGGTCTTCCTGACCTGGGCATCTCCGGTCTTGATGATGTGCTGACCGACGTGCGGCGCATTACCGATGTCTGCGACCTACCGTTACTGGTTGACGTCGACACAGGCTTTGGCGCCTCGGCCTTCAACATTGCACGGACCACCAAATCGCTGATTAAGTTTGGCGCTGGCGCACTCCACATTGAAGATCAGGTCGGTGCGAAGCGTTGCGGTCATCGCCCAGGCAAAGCG
>JBDLRA010000159.1:0-3223 GCA_039800285.1 Pseudomonadota bacterium | reverse complement strand
AGATGGTCTACAAGCACGCCATTTCCACCATCGTCCCCGCCCGTGCGGTGAACTTCTCTTCCGAGGGTGAGTCCAGCTGAGCGACCTTGGTTCCGTATCAACGTCCCTAGACGTTGATTTTTCGAGACATCCTAAAACAGTGTTGGTAGCCCTGACGATCGGTCAGGGTCCTTCCCCGGATGTAGAAGAACTTCAGTCACTTGCGCAGTCGGCGGGTGCCAAGGTGGTCAGCCTGATTACCGGTCGTCGGGATCGACCGGATCCAGCCCATTTCGTGGGCTCAGGAAAGTGCGAAGAGATCCTTGCGGCCTGCCAGGAGCATTCGGCAGAGCTAGTGATCTTTGATCATGCACTGACCCCCGCACAACAGCGTAATCTCACCAAACTTCTTAAGCGACGCGTGATTGACCGTGTCGCCTTGATCCTGGATATCTTTGCCCTGCGCGCCCGAAGTCATGAAGGAAAGCTTCAGGTCGAACTGGCACAGCTGGACTATCTATCCGCTCGACTGGTTCGAGGCTGGACCCACTTAGAGCGGCAAAAGGGCGGTATCGGTCTTCGCGGTCCAGGGGAGACCCAGCTTGAGACCGACCGGCGGCTGATTGGCAACCGGGTCAAGCAGCTCAAGACTAGGCTTGCCCTGGTTGAGCGTCAGCGCAAAAACCGTCGTCGTCAGCGCGATCGCCAGGGGGCGTTCTCTGTGTCTCTCGTCGGCTATACCAACGCAGGGAAGTCGACGCTCTTTAATGCGCTCACCCATGCTGGGGTCTATGCGGCCGACCAGCTTTTTGCCACGCTGGATACGACGAGCCGTCGCGTGTTTCTGGCACCCGGTGAGTTCATGGTGTTATCAGATACCGTCGGATTTATCCGGGAGCTTCCGCATAGTCTGATCGAGGCGTTTAAATCCACGTTGCATGAGGCGGCCGATGCGGATCTTCTGCTACATGTCATCGATGCCTCCGATCCGGATCGCGAGCTTCAGCAGCAGGCGGTGGATGAGGTCTTGGCCGAGGTCGGGGCGGCCGATGTCCCCCGTGTGGAGGTTTTCAACAAGATTGATCTGATGGGGCTTGCCCCCCGGACCGAGATAGACCCCTATGGTAGGATCAGACGCGTCTGGCTGAGCGCGGCTTCTGGCCAGGGTCTTGACGCCGTTCGAGAGGCAGTTCGCTCCCACATGCCGGCTTTCCCTAACCCTGCAGCGTGGATGGACTCTCTCAGCGATAATCCAGATTCTGTGCAACCTTCGGTCCAATCCCTTCTCTAACCATCCATGATTCGACGTATGAACCTTTTTAGGCGACTTTTTGCCTTGGGCGACCCCCGCTGGGGCGGCCAGTCCGGCTCTGATCAGGACCGACAGCAGCCTTCCTCGCAGCCGGGAGGCCAGGAGCCCCCTCGTGGCGCGTCTGGTCAAGAACCTGATCGCGAGCCTCGTGACCAGCGGCCTGAGCCCCCACGCTCGGGTGGCCAAAAGAATAACGAACCGCCCGATCTTGATGAGGTCTGGCGTGACTTCAATCGTCGTCTGAGTGGCATGTTTGGTGGCAAGTCAGGTAACCGTGGCTCAGGCGGCAGTAATGGCGGCGGTTTTGGTGGTGGTGGCGGTCGTCGTGGAGGGTCCGGCGGCGGCTTTAAGGCCCCGAATGTCCGAACTGGTCCAGCCTTCGGTGTGGTCGCCCTTGGCGGCGTACTGCTCTGGATGGCCACCGGCTTTTACATCGTTCAAGAGGGTCAGTCGTCAATCATTTTGCGCTTTGGCGAATTCCGCACCACGACATCAGCCGGTTTTAACTGGCGTCTTCCTTATCCGTTTGAGTCGCACGAGATCGTAAACCTCTCGCAGATCCGCCAGGTGTCTGTGGGTGTCCGCGGTGGCGGTGCTGGTAACCGCGGTCGTGACTCGCTGATGCTGACCAAAGATGAAAACATGGTCGATCTGCAGTTCGCAGTTCAGTACCGTGTCGGCGATGCCAAGGATTACTTGTTTAACAACGTCGCAACCGATGAGATCGTTGCGCAGGCGGCAGAGACCGTTATGCGTGAGATTGTCGGTCGAAGCATGAGCGACACTGTTCTCTATGAAAACAAAGAAGGCATTGCGCGGGAAGCATTAGGCGCGATCCAGGCGATTGCCGATCGCTACGGCTCCGGTCTCGCTATCGTTGACGTGACGATTCAGAATGCCCAGCCGCCAGAAGAAGTGCAGGCGGCATTTAGTGATGCCATTAAGGCTGGCCAAGATGCCGAACGCCTTAAGAACGAAGGTCAGGCCTACGCCAACGACGTGATCCCACGTGCCCGCGGTTCTGCAGAGCGTTTGATTCAAGAAGCAGAAGCCTACAAAGAGCGTGCGATCGCCACGGCCCAGGGTGATTCAGAGCGGTTCCGTAAGATTGTGGTCGAGTACAACAAGGCGCCGGCTGTTACGCGTGAGCGCATGTATCTCGAAGCGATGCAGCAGGTCTTCACCAACGTCAGCAAGGTCATGGTGGATTCGAAGTCCAACAGCAACCTTCTGTATCTACCGCTTGATAAGCTGCTCTCGCAGACTGCTGCAGGTGCGCCAGGAGCGCCTGGCGCTTCGACCGCCACCGGCTCGATGACTGCGCCCCAGCAGACCCCAGCGGCCGCACCTGAGACACCGCCTGCTGCCGCAGATTCGCGCGGCAATGCCGTGCCGAGTCTGCGTGACCGTCTGAGAGAGGCTCGTTAATCATGAATAAGCTCTTTTCTGCCATCGTTGCCCTAGTGCTTGGTGTCGTCGTCCTTGGCTCATGCATCTTTGTGGTTGATCAACGTCAGTACGCCATCATCTTTGCACTCGGTGAGATCAAGGAAGTGGTTAATAAGCCTGGCTTGTATTTCAAGCTGCCGCCACCTTTCCAAAATGTGGTCTATGTTGAGAAGCGCATTCTCACCATCGATACGCCCGAGATCGACCGCTTTATTACCAGCGAAAAACAAAATGTGCTGGTCGATACCTATGTCAAGTGGCGCGTGATTGACCCCCGGGAATACTGGGTGTCGGTTGCAGGCCGTGCTGCAGGGGCATCCGATCGAATTTCCCGAAGCCTGCGTGACGCGCTCAATAACGAGATCGCCAAGCGTACTGTGAATGAAGTGATCTCTGCATCCCGCGAACAGGTCATGACCGGTATTCGTGAGCGTGTGAATGCTGATGCCAAGCGTCTTGGTGTTGAAGTCGTTGACGTGCGGA
>JBDLRA010000158.1:0-22940 GCA_039800285.1 Pseudomonadota bacterium | reverse complement strand
ACCAAAGGCTTGGGCGCTCTGATCGAATATAGGCCTTCTCTAACGTTCGATACGTCGTCTGGGCCTGGTCACAGAATTTGAGAAATCGGTCCGCCTCGGCAGCATTCGAAAAGGTTCGAATCGCATCAGCAGATCGTTCTCGGTTGGCAAAGAGATCCAATCGCTCATCAGCGCTCCAGGCATGCCTTGCAAGAACTTCTGCGCGATGGATCGAGAGTTCTTGTTCGAGTGTCGTGCCCGCCTTTTCGAAGAGCGGATCTAGGATCCAGCGCATGGTGAAGACTGTTGGACCTGTGTCGATCCCGACGCCATCAACGTAGCGCTGCTGACATTTTCCGCCAACGTTGGGGGCTTGTTCGAGCAGCGTCACACGTAGTCCAGCGACGGAGAGTTCAACTGCACTGGCAAGCCCACCCATGCCGCCACCAATGATTACGACATGATGATCGTGCCCGCTAGGCAAAGGACTGACCTTTCCAGCGACCGGAAATCATGCGTGGCTGAAAACGAACGAACATCGACTCAGAAAAGTGTCCCCCTGAGAGTGACGCTTTGATTGCTTCGAGATGAGCGCCGGTACGCGCATAGGCATTCATCGCGTCAAGACTTTCCCAGACACTAAACGTTGCCTGCCGGAAAATCGGTGCTTCACCGAGTCCGACAGCCAGCAGACAGCCAGTAGCGTTGCCAAGCGAGTCCTCTGCGGGGGGTGCGTGTCGCCAGAATCGTCGCGCCTTTGTGGGCCGGATCGAGGCACGTGTCAGTGCGGCGATGGGACCCGAAGAGGGCGGAATTGCAGTGACATCAATCGTGTGACCAGACCAGGTGCCTTTGCAAGAATAGGCCTCAAGCTTGGCAATCAGAAACTCGCGTGCATGCGCGCGGTATTGGGCGACGACTTTAGAGGATTGAATAAAGGCGTCTGCGTGGGCCTCGGAGTCAAAGACGCAGAACAGGCCTTGTCGTGACGGGCTGGGCTTGAGTCCAAAGCCGCCATCGGCGCCGCTCCCCAAGACTTTAAAAAAACGAAGCCCCGGGATTCCCATCATGGAGAACCGCCCGATGACAAAGCGCGCGAATCCCCACAGACGTGAATCCGCCTTGACGTCAATCAGAACAATCACGACAACCATGTCATGACTGTACTGCAAAACGACTATTTTTTGCTTCGGTCGGTGACCTCGCCAATCCCATATCGGCGAAGTTTTACGTAAAGACTCTGCCGAGAGAGCCCGAGCATTTCCGATGCAGAGGCACGGTTATCACGGGTCAGCCGTAGCGCTGCCTCGATACAGAGTTTCTCAATGAGATCCGCAGTTTCGCTGACGATCTCTTGAAGGGGAACGCGCCCCACTAATTCCACCAACTGGTCTGCGGAACGTGGCAGTTCATGGAGTGATGGCCGCTCGATTCCCATACGCTGTCCAACGTCACGGATGCTAAACCCGAGACAGGGTGTCGGTGCGGACTTCACGGAGACGCCGGAGATCTCGACCTGGAGATGGGAGCCATTGGCCCCGTGCAGCATGGTCGAGAATAGTCTGACGGCACCACGCTGCTGAATGTTGGCAACGAGGACGCTCAGATCGACATCCGATCGTCCCAGCCAGTCGCTGAGATTGCGTCCGATGACCTGTTCCGCTTTGGTGAGCTGCGCCATTTCGATAAAGGCATGGTTGCAGGTCAAAATCTTGCCGGCGGTGTCGGTGACGATAAACCCATCCGGGGAGTGTTCCAGCACATCCAGAATGACGGACCGCCGCGGTGCATTCGGATCGTGTTGCTGCAGCTCTGGTGGGGTGAGCCTAACTAAAAACAGATTGCCGGTTTCCTGCCGAAAGATCGATGCGGAGACCGTGATCTGCGCAGTGTCCTTACCACCGCTGATCGTTCTTACATCGGCGTCGCCAGAGGATTTCACTGTGGCAAGGAGGTCCTCAATCACAGATCGTTCCGTATCCGTGACGGACTCGAGAATCGATTTGCCGATGATTTTCTTCACCGGCAGATTCAGGATCTTTGACGCTGCCGGGTTCGCTTCAAGAACGCGATAGTTGTTCGGGTCAACGATCAGTACCGCTTCAGAGGCGAGCTCAAACAGCAAGCGGTAGCGCGTTTCCATGTGCCGCATGCGCAGGTAGTCCCGCTCCATGGCCTGGTGCGCTTCAACGAGTCGTTGTTGAAGTGAGGCGAGATTCCGTAGGTCGCGACCGTAAGCGATGATGTCGCCCTTGTTGCCGACGCTCGCGGTAGCAAACAGAATCGGGACATCAGCCCCTTGGGCTGAAGGAAAGTTCAGGTGACGCCAGCGTCCAAGTGACTTTGCCTGTGCTTCTGCGGTGAGTTCCTCGACTTTGATTCGGCTTTCACTGGTCACCATGTCGGTCCAGGGTTTTCCGATCCAAGTAGATAGGTCGCCGAGAGGTAACTGGTCGTTACTGCGTTGCGCTTCTCGGATGATGCCTTTCTGATCAACTAAGAGAGAGAGATCTGCCGCAGCAGCGATGATGCTGACAGCGGCCTGGGGGTCCATGGCAGCGAGGAGTTTCTCTGTCTGGGCCTGCGTGCTCATGGAAGCCCTGCCTTGAGATTAACTTGCATGACGGGATTCCTTTGTCTGGAGAAACTGCTGATGTGTGGCCACGATTCGTTCGGCCTCGAGAATGGCGTGTTCCGCATCTGCCGCGGTTGTATCCGCACCAATCTGGGCTGCGATCTCGGGGTGATGGACTAAAAGAGGGCCGCCCGCCATGATGACGAGCTGACCATTTTTCGAATGACGGCGTAACTCAGTAATGAATTCTGGGAGCCCTTCGAGTTGACTCTCAGAGCCCACGGAAATCCCGGCGATATCAAAGTATTCCTCAGCGACTGCCTCGATGAGTCGTTCACGCGATGCAGCCGGTTCCCCCCAGACTGACCAGCCTGCACGACGGAAGAACTCCGCAACCATCAGGATGCCGAGCGTGTGCTGAGAGCCGGGCACTGGCATCAGCATGATTTTGCGTCGATGTGCGCCCCATTGTTCTTGATCGTTTCTGAATGCGGGGCTTAGGTCATACATCACCTGTTGCATCCGCCAGAGTGCGACGGTGATCTCGGTAAAGTCACATTGATCGGCTACCCACATGGCATCAAGCTTGCGGGCTGCCGGCGCGAAAAGGTACAAGTAGATCGCCTGAAGTGGCACGCCACGGTTGCGAATCGACTCAACAAAGTTCTGGCAGATCGCCGATTCACTTCTCAAGGCAATGTCTGTGAACTGATCGACTTCTTCCTGGCGAATGCAGAGCGACGCCTCGACGCTGTCGCCCCCTTCCTCCTGATGGGCTGCCATCAATCGGGGAATGATCTCTGCCTCGATCGTCTTAACAAGCCAGTCCATTTGATCCTCCGGATGATGGCTTGCGGGACTGTCGGGGAAGGCGCGTTTTGATACGTCCCCATTTTTTTGGGGGCTCTCGAAACTGGGGTCCAGACAGGGATCTTGAACCTGTCTCGGCTTTTTGAGGTTGTCTGAGGGCTGGCTCATCGATAAAAGATGCTCGTATTCTTCCTATTGGATCGATGTTCCAAGCGGGTATTATTGTAAGTAAGCACTTATTAATCATTTGCCACAGATTCCCTTTTTAAACGGGAGCCCACGGCAGAAACACGGATCAGACTCCGTTTTAAGGGGTTGCCATGGACTTGTCAAAGACCTGCCGATCAGTATCCCCTCATGCCCAGCTTTGTCAAGGACAATTGATGTCAAATTAAGTTGACACTTATGCTTTCGAGATCTAGAGTCAGTTCTAGGGGAACAGGATTTTTGGAGGCATCTTTCTTGACTGAGGCAAGGCCGCTCTACACACCAGAGGAACGTCGTCGCCGAGACGAAACGCCTTGGACATTTGTCCAGGGAATCCTTGCGCCTATCCAGTTTCTGGTCTTCATGGTGAGCACTGTCCTAGTGGTCCGTTATCTGATGACCGGGGATGGAGAAACCTTGGCGACGGTCTCTGTCGTCGTCAAGACGATGCTGCTCTACCTGATTATGGTGACGGGATGTATCTGGGAAAAGGTTGTCTTTGGCAAATATCTATTCGCCCGCGCCTTCTTCTGGGAAGACGTCTTCAGCATGCTGGTGTTGGCCTTACACACGGCCTACCTGATCGGCCTGATCGGTGGCTATGCACGCGTCGAGACGCTCATGTGGACGGCGCTTGCCGCCTATCTCGCCTATGTAATTAACGCAACGCAGTTTCTGCTGAAGCTCCGCGCGGCGCGTCTACAGCAGGAGCGCGCGGCACTCGCCCAGGGGGCTGTCGCATGAATAAACCGATCGACCTCCAGACGATTCCAATTGCTGTCGATCCGAGCTGCAGCGACTCCTCTGTGATTCGCGAACGTGGCCAACGTGAGGTCTTCTGCGGTCTCACGGGAATCATCTGGCTTCATCGAAAGATCCAGGACGCCTTCTTTCTTGTGGTGGGGTCACGAACCTGCGCGCATCTCATTCAGTCGGCTGCCGGGGTCATGATCTTTGCTGAGCCACGCTTTGCCACCGCGATTATTGATGACCGTGATCTTGCTGGTCTGGCCGACGCAAACGAGGAGCTCGATCGTGTGGTGAATCGTCTGCTAGAGCGTCGTCCCGACATCAAAATGCTTTTTCTGGTGGGGTCTTGTCCGTCGGAAGTCATCAAACTCGACCTGTCTCGTGCAGCCGAGAGACTCACCCGTCAGTTTGCACCGAAAGTCGCTGTTCTTAATTATTCGGGTAGCGGAATTGAAACGACCTTTACGCAGGGTGAAGATGCCTGCCTCAACGCGCTTGTTCCGAGCCTTCCTGCATTGTCGCCATCTGCTGCGCCCGAGCTTTTGATTGTCGGAACCCTCGCTGACATCGTGGAAGACCAGTTCATCCGCTTGTTCAAAGCAATGGGCATTGAGCGGGTTGCTGCATTCCCACCTCGCCGCTCAACTGCGCTGCCTGCGGTAGGGCCGAATACCCGTTTCCTCTTGGCACAGCCTTTCCTCGGTGAAACGGCTCGCGCCCTTGAGTCTCGTGGCGCGACGCGAATTGCAGCGCCTTTTCCCTTGGGAATTGAAGGAACGACCCTGTGGCTGAAAGCGGCTGCAGAGACCTTTGGTATCGATGCCGGTCATTTCGAGAAAACGATTGCACCCGCTCGCGATCGGGGTCAACAGGCTGTCGATCGTCAGAGGTCCCATTTACAAGGCAAGACGATTTTCTTTTTCCCGGACTCCCAGCTCGAGGTGCCTCTTGCTCGATTTCTGTCACGGGAGTGCGGCATGACCCTTGCCGAGGTTGGATCGCCTTACTTGCACAAGCAGCACCTCGCAGAGGAGCTTGCGTTACTCCCCAAGGGAATACAGCTGTCGGAGGGTCAGGATCTGGAGCGACAACTGGATCGCTGTCGCGCTGCGCAACCTGACATGGTGGTCTGTGGTCTGGGGCTAGCGAATCCGCTTGAGTCGGAGGGCATCACGACGAAATGGTCAATTGAACTCGTGTTTAGCCCGATTCAAGGATTTGATCAGGCGGCAGACCTTGTTGAACTTTTTACGCGACCACTTAGACGTCGTGCACTGTTACAGACGTCGGTTGTTCGGTCGGAGGTGGTGTCATGAAGCTAACACTCTGGACCTATGAGGGGCCGCCTCACGTTGGCGCGATGCGTGTCGCGACTGCGATGCGTGACGTGCACTACGTCTTGCATGCGCCGCAGGGCGACACCTATGCCGATCTATTGTTTACGATGATTGAGCGTCTGCCGAAGCGTCCTCCAGTGACTTACACCACCTTTCAGGCAAGAGACCTAGGCAAAGACACGGCGGAGCTATTCAAAACGGCAGTGCAGGCTGCCTATGACCGCTTTCAGCCAAAGGCCATAATGGTCGGCGCTTCCTGTACTGCAGAGCTTATCCAGGATGATCCGGCTGGTCTTGCACAGGCTTTGAACCTCCCCATTCCGGTTGTGCCGTTGGAACTGCCGTCTTACCAGCGTAAAGAAAACTGGGGCGCATCTGAGACGTTCTATCAGATGGTGCGAGCAATGTGTCATGGCAGGACCGCGAACCGTAAGGCGTCGGTGCGTCCTCGATGCAACCTCTTGGGCCCCACTGCATTGGGTTTTCGTCATCGTGACGATGTGACGGAAGTCACCCGTCTTCTGGATCAGTTGGGCATCGATGTCGCTGTCGTCGCGCCCTTAAATGCCAGCCCACAAGATCTGGCCGCTTTGATTGACGCAGACTTCAACGTCTTGCTCTATCCGGAGACTGGACATCAGGTTGCGAGCTGGCTCGAGCGTCAGTTCGGGTTGAAGTACACGAAGACCATTCCGATCGGTGTCAATGCGACGGAGGCCTTTATTCGTGAGGTTGCAGCACTTGCTGGAATTGATCCAGTCATCCCCGCTGAGATGGGGTCTCGCGCCCGTTGGTACGAACGCTCAGTGGACTCTACTTATCTGACGGGAAAGCGTGTCTATGTCTTCGGTGATGCGACACATGCCATTGCGGCTGCGCGTGTCGCAGCTGAGGAGATGGGATTTACCGTGGTGGGTCTTGGCACCTACAGCCGCGAATTTGCTCGTGAGATCCGAGAGGCGGCCAAACTGTATGGTGTTGAGCCGCTCATCACCGATGACTATCTAGAGGTCGAGACGCAGGTTGCCGCACTTCAGCCAGAGCTTGTTCTTGGCACGCAGATGGAACGCCATATCGCAAAGCGACTGTCTATTCCTTGCGCCGTGATCTCAGCGCCGGTGCATGTGCAGGATTTCCCGGCGCGATACTCGCCCCAGATGGGATTTGAGGGCGCCAATGTCATGTTTGACACCTGGATCCATCCGCTCATGATGGGTCTTGAAGAGCATCTGGTTCAGATGTTCCGTGACGACTTTGAATTCCATGATGGTGCTGCCGCGTCGCACCTGGGCCACGGTGCCTCACGGGCGATATCTGCAGCAGAGCCTAGCCCGGAATCGATGACGGTCAGCGCGACAGCCGAGGCGTCAACGGAGGCGTCGTCGGAACCGATTGTGGTCTCGACCTGGGCACCGGATGCCCAAAAAGAACTTAATAAGATTCCGTTCTTTGTTCGGGGTAAGGCTCGGCGTAATACCGAACGCTATGCCCTAGAACGTGGTTTACACCTGATTACTGTGGAAACACTCTACGATGCCAAAGCACATTTCAGTCGATAACGGGAAGGGTGTGAGCACCCCAATCCGGGTCGTCATTGTGACGATGGATACGCACTTAGCGACAGCAACCGCACGGGCACGATCGCGTCTCGTTCGGATGATGCCGGGCCTTCACCTTTCCATGCATTCCGCATCGGAGTGGTCAACAAATGAGAAGAGTGTTGAGGCCTGTCGTCGTGATATTGCTCAGGGTGACATCATCGTTGTGACGATGCTGTTTATGGAGGACCACTTCCTTCCTGTGTTGGATGCGATTGAAGCCCGGCGTGAACACTGTGATGCCATGGTCTGTGCCATGTCGGCCGCTGAAGTGGTGCGTCTCACTCGTCTGGGTAAATTTGATATGAACCGCCCGGCCTCTGGGCTTACGGCACTCTTGAAACGACTGCGCGGAAATAAAGACAAAACGTCAACGGGTGGCGCCGCGCAGATGAAGATGCTGCGACGTGTCCCCAAGCTTTTGCGATTTATTCCCGGGACTGCACAAGATGTACGCTCGTACTTCCTGACGCTTCAGTATTGGCTTGGCGGCTCGGAAGAGAACATGTTCAACATGGTGCGGTTTCTCGTGAACAAGTACGCCGCAGGGCCGCGCGAATCCTTGCGTCACCAAGATGACCCAGACCTTCCGATTGAATACCCTGATCTTGGGGTTTATCACCCCAGGATGAAGGCACGTATGTCTGATGATCTATCAGCGTTGCCGACTGTTGTCCCGGATAAATCGGCCAAAGGCAGGGTTGGTGTTCTGTTACTTCGCTCCTATCTTCTGTCTGGAAACTCTGGCCACTACGATGGCGTGATCGCGGCACTGGAGGCCGAAGGGCTTCAGGTGATTCCGGCGTTTGCGGCGGGGCTTGATGCCCGCCCAGCAGTCGAGAAGTTCTTTATGCGTGACGGACAGACGGTGGTGGATGCAGTTGTTTCGTTGTCCGGGTTCTCATTGGTTGGCGGCCCTGCCTACAACGATGCGCGTGCAGCAGAGGAGACCTTATCGAAACTGGATGTGCCCTATATCTCAGCCCACCCAGTCGAGTTTCAGTCGCTCGACCAATGGGGTGAGTCTGAGCGTGGTCTGCTTCCGGTCGAGAGCACCATCATGGTGGCGATCCCAGAGCTGGACGGTGCAACGACCCCGATGGTCTTTGGCGGCCGTGCCGGAACGCCGGGGTCGGTCTGCGCAGGCTGCCACGAACACTGTGCATTTACTGAAAAACACAATGCTCAGGATATGCACTCTTGCTCCGAGCGTGCCCATCGACTTGCACAACGCGTCGCCAAATTAGTTGCCCTTCGCCGGTCAGAGCGTGCGGAGCGCAAGATCGCCTTAGTGATCTTCAACTTTCCGCCGAACGCCGGAAACACAGGGACTGCCGCTTATCTCTCTGTATTTGAATCGCTGTTTCATGTTCTGACAGCAATGAAAGCGCGTGGGTATACGGTCGATCTTCCCGAGTCTGTAGATGCACTGCGTGACAGCGTCATCTTGGGGAATAAGGATCAATACGGAACTGATGCCAACGTTCACACCCTGATCTCGGCCGATGACCACGTTCGTCGTGAACCGTGGCTTTCTGAGATCGAAGCCCAGTGGGGCCCCGCACCGGGTCGCCACCTGTCCAATGGGCAATCGATTTTTGTGTTGGGACGTCAGTTTGGCAATGTCTTGGTGAATATTCAGCCCGGCATGGGATATGAAGGCGACCCCATGCGCCTACTATTCGAGCGCGGCTTTGCGCCGACACACGCCTTCTGTGCCAATTATCGATACCTTCGTGAAGATTTCCGTGCTGATGCAGTGTTGCACTTTGGCACGCACGGCGCATTGGAATTCATGCCGGGTAAGCAATCGGGCATGTCCGGTTCCTGCTGGCCGGACCGGCTGATTGCAGACCTGCCGAACTTTTATCTCTACGCGTCTAACAATCCCTCAGAGGGGGCAATCGCAAAGCGTCGTGCGGGGGCGACCTTGGTCAGCTATCTGACGCCCCCGGTCGCTCAGGCGGGGCTTTACCGCGGACTGATGGATCTGAAGTCCTCTATTGATCGCTGGCGTGCCCTTGAGCCAGATGCCGCGGATCGCGCCGAAACGGCAGCGATGGTGCAGTCGCAGGCCGCTGAGCTTGAGCTTGCCACTGCAGACCCTGCCTGGTCGGTGTCACAGGATGCGCAGGGCATGAGCCAGGCTGATGAAAAGATTAAGCAGCTCTATGAGGCCGTCCTAGAATTAGAGTACACGCTTATCCCTCACGGACTTCACGTGGTCGGTCAGCCGCTCACTGAAGAAGAACGCATGGACATGCTGGTCTCCATGGCGGACGCCGCCGCAGGTGTTTCCATCAGCCGAGAGACAGCCGCGATGATTATTCATGGCGAACATCCTGAGACGGTTGTGGATCGCATCACACGCGACCTGCGTCAGTCGGCAGCGATCGGTGAGCCCTCTGCCGTGCCTGATCAAACAACCTTGACCGACATGGTGACGGCCTTATCGACTGCAAGCCGACAGCTCACCGAGGACAGTGAAGTCGATGGTCTGATGCACGCACTGGATGGCCGGTTTATCAAGCCAGCCCCCGGCGGTGATGTTCTGCGAACGCCTGAGGTCCTGCCGACCGGTCGAAATCTGCATGGCTTCGATCCTTTCAAAATTCCAAGCGCCTTTGCGGTCAAGGATGGGGCGCAGCAGGCGCAGAAGCTGATTGATCGCTATGTCGCAGACGGCAATCCGCTGCCGGAATCCATCGCGATGGTCTTGTGGGGTACCGATAACCTCAAGACAGAGGGAAGCCCCATTGCCCAGGCGCTGTTCCTGATGGGGGCTCGCCCGCGGTTTGACAGCTATGGCCGCATTGCTGGCGCAACGCTCATTCCGCTTGAGGAGCTTGGTCGTCCACGTATTGATGTAGTGATCACGCTCTCCGGGATTTTCCGCGACCTCATGCCGTTACAGATCAAGCTGCTGGCTGAGGCCGCTTTCTTTGCGGCGGAAGCGGATGAGCCGCTTGAGCAGAACTTTATTCGTAAGCATGCGTTGGCTTATCAAGCGGCACATGGTTGTTCGCTTGAAGAGGCTTCTCTTCGCGTTTATGGAAATGCGGAAGGGGCCTATGGCTCTAACGTCAATAACCTCGTCGAGAACAGCCGCTGGGACGAAGAAGACGAGCTCGCTGAGGTCTATTCGCGTCGCAAGGGATTCGCCTATGGCCGCTCAGGAAGGCCTGTACAGCAGCCCGCGCTCTTGCAGAGTGTCTTGAAGGATGTGGCGCTGACTTATCAGAATCTTGACTCGGTTGAACTCGGGGTGACAACGGTCGATAACTACTTTGACACGCTGGGCGGTATCACTGGGGCTGTTAAGCGTGCGAAGGGCGGCGCTGCACCCCCGGTTTATATCGGAGATCAGACAAAAGGGGTTGGAACTGTTCGTACCCTGACTGAACAGGTCGCGCTTGAGACGCGCACCAGGATGCTGAATCCAAAGTGGTATGAGGGCATGCTCAAACATGGCTATGAGGGCGTTCGACAGATCGAGGTCCACATTACGAACACGCTGGGCTGGTCAGCAACGACAGGTCAGGTACAGCCCTGGGTCTATCAGCAACTGACCCAGACCTTCATGCTCGATCCTGAAATGCGCGATCGACTCGCGAAATTGAATCCGTCGGCGTCCGCAAAGGTCGCCAATCGTCTGCTCGAGGCATCCGAGCGACAGTTTTGGAAGCCTGATGCAAAGACACTCGCCGCACTTCGTCGGGCGGGAGAAGAACTAGAGGATCGCCTTGAAGGCGTCTATGAGGGAGTATCACCATGAACGTAGCAACCGTGCCGTTTTCCGAAATCAAACGAACCGGGGGGCGCCCAGATGGAGAGGGCAGCGTTCAGGTGCAGCTTGATCCCAACATGAAGATTGGGAACGCCAAGGTCTTTGCCATCTACGGAAAAGGAGGGATTGGCAAAAGCACGACGTCTTCTAATTTGTCGGTTGCATTCTCGAAACTGGGTAAGCGTGTTCTGCAGATTGGCTGTGACCCAAAGCATGACTCGACATTTACCCTGACCAAAAAACTCATGCCGACCGTGATCGATGTGCTGGAGTCCGTGGACTTTCACTCTGAAGAGCTCCGCATCGAAGACTTTGTCTTTGAAGGCTATAACGGCGTGATGTGCGTCGAGGCGGGTGGTCCCCCAGCCGGCACAGGATGTGGTGGCTATGTCGTCGGGCAGACGGTCAAGCTCTTAAAAGAACATCACTTATTAGAGGACACCGATGTGGTGATCTTTGACGTCCTCGGTGATGTCGTCTGCGGTGGATTTGCCGCACCCTTGCAGCACGCGGATCGTGCCTTGATTGTCACAGCGAACGACTTTGATTCCATTTTTGCCATGAATCGTATCGTTCAGGCAATCGGTGCCAAGTCCAAGAACTACAACGTTCGGCTTGGCGGTGTGATTGCAAACCGCAGCGCCGCGACTGATCAGATTGATAAGTTCAACCAGCAAATCGGCCTCAAGACCATGGCTCATTTCCCTGATCTGGATGTGATTCGTCGGAGTCGATTGAAGAAGTCGACCTTATTTGAGATGGAAGACTCGCCTGAGCTCAAGGCCGTCCAAGACGAATATCTCCGCCTTGCCGAGAAACTCTGGATGGGGGTTGATCCCTTGCGTGCCGAGCCCATGAAAGACCGCGATATTTTCGACTTGTTGGGATTTGACTGATCACCGCCATGAGTTCATCAAGTTATCTCAAGCAACGCGATCGAATTGAGCATTACTTCGATCGAACCGCAGCAGAAACCTGGGCCCGATTGACATCGACCGCTCCGGTCAGTGGCGTTCGTGCAACGGTTCGTGCAGGGCGTGATCGCATGCGGGCGACCTTGTTGTCTTGGATGCCCCAGGACCTTACCGGGATGCGCGTTCTTGATGCGGGTTGTGGCACTGGCGCACTTGCAGTCGAGGCGGCAAAGCGCGGCGCAGAGGTTGTGGCGATCGATCTATCCCCCACACTGGTATCGCTCGCGCGCGAGCGAGCCCCTGCTGATCTTGGGTCGGGGCACATTACCTTTCTGTCGGGCGATATGTTTGATCCTGCGCTCGGTGAGTTTGATCTGGTGGTCGGAATGGATTCCTTAATCCATTACCAGCCGCAGGATGTGGTGCGCATCCTCGGTGGGTTTGCCGCACGAACACGCAAAGCGGTGCTGTTCACCTTTCCGCCAAAGAACATAGCCTTGGCCGCGATGATCACGATTGGTAAGTTGTTTCCCCGCAAAGATCGCGCACCGTTTATTGCGCCGGTCAGTTATGACCGATTGTCCAAACTGATTGCATCATCGCCTGAGTTGTCGCAGTTTGAGGTGGCGCAGACGCAGAAGATCTCCAGTGGCTTTTATACCTCTCAGGCCTTGGCCCTAGTGAGACGACCATGACCCAAAAGCGCGCGCGAGTCGGCTGGCGTAAATGGACACGGGTGAGTGCCCGTTTCATGCCGTTTGCTGACGTCGCGAGCCCGACGCTGCCGTTACGTCGATTGTTTCAGCTCTCGCTTTTCCAGGTGTCTGTCGGTATGGCGACTGCCTTGCTCATTGGAACCTTGAACCGGGTGATGATTGTGGAACTCGGGGTTGGGGCATGGCTGGTTGCCATCATGGTGGCATTGCCGTTGCTGTTCGCACCGTTTCGTGCCCTTGTGGGCTTTAAGTCGGACACGCATCGCTCGGTACTCGGCTGGCGGCGCGTGCCCTATATTTGGCTAGGGACGCTCATGCAGTTCAGCGGGTTGTCCATCATGCCATTCGCACTCATCTTGCTTTCCGGCGATAGCAACTGGCCTGCATGGGTCGCGCATCTGGCCACAGCACTTGCCTTCCTTTTGGTGGGTGCTGGTGTGCAGACAGCACAGACAGCGGGTCTGGCGTTAGCGACGGATATTGCGCCAGAGGAAACACGGCCTCGTGTGGTAGCGATGATGTACGCCATGTTACTGGTGGGGATGGTCTTAAGCGGACTGATCTTTGGTTTCCTATTAACCGAATTCAGTCAGATCAAGTTGATCAAAGTGATTCAGGGTGCTGCTGGCGTCAGTGCGATTCTCAATCTGATCGCATTGTGGAAGCAAGAAGCACGCAACCCTGGGCGCACAGCAGCGTCGGTGGCACGCCCCGATTTTCGTCAGACATGGCATGCCTTTTCTCGTCAGCCCAAGACCATTCGATTTCTTGTGGCGCTTGGTCTCGGTACGGCAGCCTTCAGCATGCAGGACATTATCTTGGAGCCCTATGGTGGAGAAGTCCTTGGACTATCCGTCTCGGCGACCACACTGCTCACGGCCTTGATGGCCTCTGGTTCTCTCGTGGCATTCGCCATGGCAGCACGACTCCTGGGGCGTGGCATGAATGCCTATCGGTTATCCGCTCTGGGGGCGTTGGTTGGGTTGATTGCCTTTTCTTGCGTGATTTTTTCCGCGCCGTTGTCGTCAAGCAGTTTGTTTCGCGTCGGCGTAGTGCTGATTGGATTTGGGGGAGGGCTCTTTTCCGTTGGAACGCTCACCGCAGCGATGAATCTTGAGCAGAGTAACCAGTGGCAGGTCCCGGGGCTCTCGCATTTCGGAATGAGCGGTCTGATTCTTGGTGCCTGGGGTGCGGTCTATGCGACCGCCACGGGCGTATCGATTGCGATGGGCGGTGTGATTCGCGATCTGGTCTCGACGGCAGCAGTCAATGGTGATGTAGGTCAGGCATTGGTGAGTCCTGTTACCGGATACAGCTTCGTCTACCACCTGGAAGTGTATTTGTTGTTAGCAACGCTGGTTGCGATTGGTCCACTGGTACGGGAGAGTCCTCGCGTGTCTGCGGCGCCAAAAACACCGGTTTCGAAGTTTGGTCTGGCTGAATTCCCCGGCTGATCAATCATTAAAGGAGAATGACCATGGGAACAGGTGCAATAACTGGGTACATTGATGTCGCACAGATCGTGCTGTACATCTTTTGGATTTTCTTTTTTGGTCTCGTGTATTACCTCCATCAGGAAAACAAGCGCGAAGGCTATCCTTTGGACAGTGATCGTAAAGATTACGCCAATCTACAAGGGTTCCCCGCCATGCCGCGGCCCAAGACCTACAAGCTCGCAGATGGGTCTGAGATGGTTGCGCCACACAACCGTGACCAGAGCGCGCCCGAGCTCGCTGCACGTCGGATTGGTAACTTCCCAGGAGCGCCGATTGAGCCGACTGGCAATCCGATGCTTGACGGGATTGGTCCCGGTGCCTGGACGGCGCGTCGCGACACGCCAGATCATGACAGCCATGGCCATATAAAAATCGTTCCCATGCGTGCGGCTGCTGGATTCTCGGTGTCCTTGAATGATGTCGATCCTCGCGGTCTGCCGGTGGTTGGCGGTGACGGGGAAGTCGGCGGCAAGGTGGTCGATCTGTGGGTTGACCAATCCGAGCAGCTCTTCCGTTACCTCGAAGTTGAAGTGGCCGGTGGGAAGCGCGTGCTTCTGCCCATTCCATTTGCGCGCATCGGGAAGCAGCAGGTGAAGGTCCACGCCATCCTCGGCGCGCAGTTTGCGGATGTTCCGACCACACGCCAGCCTGATCAGGTCACGCTCTTAGAGGAAGACAAGATTGCTGGCTATTACGGCGGCGGACTCCTCTACGCGACACCACTACGTCAGGAGCCCCTGGTATGAGACCCGAGGTAAGTCATTCGCACGGACACGAACACGAGCACGAGATCGAGCCCCAGTTTGGGTTGCCGGAGGTTCTTCCGCAATCCGAGCGGTTACTCTGGCAAGGCACTCCTGACTGGAAAGCCATGGCTAGGCACGTGTTTCATGTCCGCAAGCTAATGGTTTACTTCGCTGTCATTATTGCCATTCGTGTCTTTGTCATTCTGACGGATGGCGGAAGTCTTCACACAGCAACAATTTCAGCGCTGTGGCTTGCACTTCTTGCAGGTGCTGCGATCGTGGTACTGACAGGGCTTGCTTATATCTCTGCAAAGACGACGGTCTACACCATTACCTCCCATCGGATCGTCATGCGCGTTGGGATGGTCCTGACCATGACCTTTAATCTTCCTTTCAAACGCATTGCCTCGGCAGACTTTAGAAAGCTTGCTGGTTCGACAGGGGATATTCCGGTCAAGCTGATGGGTAATGACAAGATTGCCTACGTGCAGCTCTGGCCGCATGTGCGCCCCTGGCGCTACGCCAATCCGGAGCCCATGATGCGCTGTCTGCCACATGCGGAGCAGGTTGCTGAAATCTTGGCCAAGGCCTGGTCGGCACGCGTCTCATCAAAGATCGGTGTCCGTACGCAGGTGGCCTCAGGTCGCGCTGACAATACTATCTCGCGTGGCACGCCGCCAAAGCCCATGACCGATGCACCGTCTGGAGCACACCCGGCATGACAGGCCACGTGATCCGATCGGATCGGACCCCAGCGGCAGGACTTCGTCTGCCGCTCATCGTGATGTCTGGTCTTGCCGTCTTGATTGGGGTGATTGCCTGGATTCGTCTCTCTGGCTTTGAGATTCGTGAGCCTGATGCGCCCGCTGTCCAGACACGTCTTTTAGCGTTTCGTGATCAGCCGGATGGCAGTGTCGCTGTCATTGATGCGAAGACAGGAGTGACTTTCGATGCCATCACCGGTGAGGCTGGCTTTGCCCGAGGCACTTTACGTGGATTTGCCCGTGATCGACGGGTTCGTGGAATTGGCCCAGAGGCGCCATTGCACCTGACAGCGCGTGCTGACGGTCGGTTAACGCTGTTCGATCCTGAGACGGGGCGCATCGTTGATCTTGAGTCCTTTGGACCGATCAACGCCTCTGCATTCAGTCGTTTTTTAGTTGGGGCTTCGCCCCGGAAGGGCGTTCAATGAAGTCTAAGACCCCCTGCACGGTCGAGATCGCGCATACCTCGTACGATTTTTATGCGCATGTCGAGCTGAAAGACAACACCGTAGGTCCTGGAGACCAGGTGCTGGTTCACAACGCGCCGGTCGCGATCGACTACGGCCAGCATATCAAGGTGGATCGCGAAGCGACCATCTCACGCGCAAGCTGGCTATCGCGGTTCTGGACAAAGTTCATTGCCCGATTTGAGCTGACCACGCTCTATGAGGTTAGCTTTTCAACAACGCGTTTTACAAAATCACGTCGCTACCCTCGGCCAAGCGTCAAGATCGACGGACGACATCATGCGATAACAGGGGAGAGACCATGAACACGATTGCCCAAGAGCTTCCACGACAGGCGATAAATACCAATGATGCGACGGAGCGCGCCTTAGAAAGCACTATTCTGAATCCACGTTTTTATACGACGGATTTTGAGGCCATTGATCGCATCAATATTGATCACATTCGACCCCAGTGGGATGCGCTCATGGCAGAGTTTGCATCCGATAAGAATAAAGAACATTTTCAGCGCCCCGCGGAGACGATGAATCAGGATTACTCTCATCTGCCCGATGGGTTGTATCAGGAATTCGTGGACTTTCTGATCAGTTCAGTGACCTCAGAGTTTTCAGGCTGTGTGCTATACGCCGAGATCAAGCGTCGGATCAAGAACGAGGACATGCGGGATCTGTTTGGATATATGGCGCGCGATGAAAGCCGCCATGCAGGCTTCATCAACCAGTGGCTCAAAGACTTTGGTATTGGCGTCGACTTGGGGTTTCTGGCAAAGGCGAAGAAGTACACTTACTTTCGCCCTAAGTTCATCTATTACGCGACTTATCTCTCCGAGAAGATTGGCTATGCGCGCTACATCACCATCTATCGTCAGATAGAAAAGTATCCTGAGCTAAAGTTTCATCCGATCTTTGGCTGGTTTCAGGAGTGGTGTAACGATGAATTCCGGCATGGCGAGGCGTTTGCCATGCTGATGCGGGCAGACCCAAAGCTCTTGCAAGGGATCAATCTCTGGTGGATCCGATTTTTCCAGTTGGCGGTCTATTCCACGATGTATGTCCGAGATCATGCCCGTCCAGAGTTTCACAGCGCCCTTGGAATTAGTCCAAGTGACTATGACTTCCAGGTGTTCCGTACGACAACTGAGATCTCTAAACAGGTGTTCCCGGTCACGCTCAATCTCGATGATCCACGGCTGCACGCAGGTTTTGAGCGGCTACGCGAGATCTCTGATCAGATGGATGCTGCGCGCACACAGGGTGGCCTCTTCGGCGCACTAAAGCGCGGATGGTATGCGGCATCAGCGGCCACGGTGTTTGTCCGATTGCTGTTCTTGCCAGTGAATCGTCACACCCTTCCAGCAGAAGTGAGGCTTGCGCCGACGTGGTAATGGCTGCGCTTTATACGGTGCTGATCTGGTGGTTCAGCACCGGGGTCATTCTCTATCTGAATGGCCTGCCCAGGCACACGTTTCGCTGGACGATGATGGCGGCAACGCTTGTGTTGGTGGCAGCGCTTGCCGGTCTTCATGTTTCTAGTCAATCCACCGAGGTCTGGGCCGCTTACTGCGCATTCACTTGTGCTGTGCTGGTCTGGGCTTGGCAGGAGATTGGTTTCCTTTTGGGATTTGTGACGGGCTCACGCAAGACCGACTGTCCCCAAGGGGCCCGCGGCTGGAAGAAATTCGGGTTTGCGGCGGAGACGGTTTCGCATCACGAGATCGCACTCGTCTTACTCGGGGCGGCTGTCTGGTTGGTTACACAAGATGCACCGAACCAGGTTGGCCTCTGGACTTATCTCGTTCTCTGGGCCATGCGTCAGAGTGCAAAACTTAATGTCTACTTTGGCGTTCGAAATCTCAACGAGAGTTTTCTACCGACACATCTGAAGTACCTGCAGACCTATTTCACCCGTAAGGCGATGAATGCCTTTCTGCCGGTATCGGTGATCCTCGCCTCGCTTGTGGCGGTGCCAATCTGGCAGGCAGTGGGTGTGGCAACGATCGGGAGTTTCGAGGTGGTCGCCCTAACCCTAACGGCTAGTCTGTTGAGTCTGGCGATTCTGGAGCATTTTTTTCTGGTGCTGCCCCTTCCGTTTGAACTGCTCTGGAAATGGGGGCTTCGCTCTCGCGTCGCCAGCCAGTCGCCGCGTTAGATCGCCCCTTCAGGTCGTGGCACCGAGGTCACTAAGGCCTCACCCTCTAAGACTCTTTTGCCAGCGACTGAGCAGACGGTCTCTAGTCGGACACGATTTTTTTCTTTCATGACCTCGAGAACAGTCACTGTGGCGGTGATCGTCTCACCGGGATGTACCGGGGCGAGAAACTTCATGGTCTGACTCAGAAAAATCGTTCCTGGTCCTGGGAGACGGTTGGCGAGTACTGAAGATATCAGGCTGCCCGTAAGCATTCCGTGCACGATCCGTGTACCAAATCGGGTGGTCTTCGCGTAGTCTTCGTCCAGGTGGATGGCATTGGTATCCATCGAGACGGCCGAGAACAGAATGATGTCTGTCTCCGTGATGGTTTTTGACTGCTGAGCGGTCTGACCGACGAAGATTTCGTCCGTGTAGAAAGCGGGGCGAAGCGTAGCCATGAAAACTCCCTTTCATGATGTTGACGTTATAGTTCTATTTTACTGAGAGACTGTTTTAAAAACTGCCTATGAAAGAGTTTGTCGAACGCTTTTTTGTGACTCAGTTGGGGGCGGAGCTGCCGGGATGGGCCAAGGCGCTCGTCTCCCTCACGAATGTCTTCCTCATCCTATTGGTCGCCTGGGGGCTTTTGACCATTTCTGGCCGGCTTCTTCATCTCTTGGATGACCGGATGCGGGCACGAAGTGTTGAGGCCGAGGAGCGCAAGCGCATTGAGACCCTGATGCGGGTCTCGCGATATGTCGCAAGTGTCTTGATCGGAGCCATCACTGTCATGCTGATTCTGTCAGAGGTTGGCATCTCGATTGCGCCGATTCTTGCGACGGCAGGCGTTGCAGGTTTGGCAGTGGGTTTCGGTGCCCAGAGCCTTGTGAAGGACTACTTCACAGGCTTTGTCATGCTGATTGAAAATCAGATTCGTGTGGGCGACATGGTAGAGGTCGGGGGCAAGTCTGGGTTGGTCGAAGAGGTCACTCTGCGATATGTTCGCCTGCGTGATGTGGAGGGTGCTGTTCACTACGTTCCGAATGGCATTATTGCGACCGTTACAAACAAGAGCCGTGAGTTTGCCTACGCCGTCTCAGATATCGGGGTGGGCTATGACCAAGATACCGATCGGATCTTTGACATTATTCGGAAGGTGTCCGCCGAGATGGCTGAATCCCCTGCGTTTGCTGCCCGGATACTCGAGCCGATTGAGATTATGGGGGTGGATCAGTTCGCAGACTCTGCCGTCACGATTCGTTGTCGCATCAAAGTCGTTGCTTTGGAACAGGGCCCTGTGCGCCGCGAGTTTCTGCGGCGACTGAAGAAAGCGTTTGATGCGGAAGGAATTGAGATCCCATTCCCGTCGCGTACGGTCTATACCAAGAACGGCTCCCTTTGAAGGTGGTGCGGCGGGCTAGTGAAGTCCTTCGAGGAGTCCGAAGACGACCATCAGCAGAGTTCCGGTCGCGAGCGCCGGGACTAAGGCGTTCTTTCGAGAGACCATGACGACCAGCGCGGCAGCGACAGCAATCAGGCGATAGCTCAGAGAGACCTGACTTAAAGCGCCGACGGGTAGCACGATAATGCGAACGACGAGAGCAGCGACCATGGCATAGGTCACGCAGGTGATCCAACGAAAGAGCGCGCCTTCTTGAGAGATTTTTCCCGAGAGCAGAACACCAAGGCCTCGCCATAGATAGGTACCAAGCGCGGCCAGAATGAGGACAATCCATCCCCAGAAGATGGGCTGATCGATCAGGGTAGTCAAAGATGCCATGTCTAACGCCGACGCAGACTCAGGTCGACCAAGAACGCGGCGGTGCCTCCCAGTATTCCGCAGATCAGAATGCTCCAGCTTGGCGCGATGGTGTAGACCAGCGGCCCAGAGATGCCGCCAGCCAAGAGGGCTAGGCGGTAGGCCTGCGCTTTGACTTCAGTGAAGCCCAAGAGAAAAAACAGCGGATTAATCATGATGAGGCCGATGGTCAGCGGCAGCGGCAGAAACCCTGCGAGCAGATATCCGAGCGCAGTTCCCGGAAGACTGGACCCCCAGCAGACAAGGCCAAAACCTGTGAAGTAGGCACGACGTCGATCGGGCGGAATTTTTCCAAAATCTCGCATCATCACGGCCCAGCTTGTCATCGAGATAAGGTGGGCTGTGCCGTAGAGCCATCGGTCGCGATCATGCTTAGGAATCTGTGGCACGAGGGTCAGCGTCATGGGCAGGAAACGGGCCGCAGTCAGTGCGGTCGCCACAACGATCGCGAGTCCCGATGCGCCAACGGCCATCATCTCGACAAAGACGACCTGTCCAGGCAGCGCAAACATCAGCACGCTCGTGGCTGTTGTAAGCCCCAGCGTTAAGCCGCTGGCATGTCCAAGCGCCCCAAACCCCAGCATTCCTGCGAGCAGCACGGCGGCAGGAACGCCAAAGGCATCACGGCAGCCCGCGATAAACGCATCTCGGTTATGACGGGCATTCAACACTTGCATCCGGGTATTGTAGAGTCTTGTTGTTGACTTCTCCCTGCACCCGACACCATGCGACTTTTTTCACCACTTTATGCCCGTGTGATGCGATGGTCGCGCCACCCGAAGGCGCCTTGGTATCTCGGGATTCTCAGTTTCGCAGAGTCTTCTTTCTTTCCCATTCCGCCTGATGTGATGCTGGCGCCGATGAGTCTGGCGCGACCGGACCGCGCCTGGTGGTATGCCACGCTCACGACGATCACGTCGGTTGCCGGTGGACTGTTTGGTTATCTGATTGGGGCGCTATTTTTTGAAGCGATCCGACCATGGCTTGAAACCTCAAGTCTTTGGGAACCCTTTCAGACCGCGCAGGTCTGGTTTATGGAGTGGGGCTTTTGGGCGGTCTTCGTCGCGGGTTTCTCACCGATTCCTTACAAGGCATTTACGATTGCCGCAGGGATGTTGGGAATGCCGTTGCTCCCGTTTGCGCTGGCATCCTTCGTGGGACGAGGCGGGCGGTTCTATATCGTGGCGGGATTGATGAAGTGGGGTGGTGCGCGGATGGAGACTCTGCTTGAGCGTTATGTTGATCGACTCGGCTGGGCAACTGTTCTTGTCATCGTCATCGGGGTGTTGTTATGGAGGTGAAGTCAATCCGCGTCTGGGATCTCCCGACGCGACTCTTTCACTGGCTATTGGCGGTTGCTGTGATCGGGTCTTTTATATCGGTGAAGATCGGCGGTAATGCCATGGAATGGCATGCCAGATTTGGCTATCTCGCTTTGGCACTCCTTGGGTTTCGGTGGTGCTGGGGGTTCTTGGGCACTCGGTACGCACGGTTTGTGCAGTTTTTGAAAGGCCCGAAGGCGATCCTTGCGGAGATACGTGGCGCACTTCCGGCGAGTCCAGGCCATAACCCACTGGGGGCGCTCTCTGTTGTGGCCCTATTACTCGGCTTTAGCCTGCAGGCGGTCTTGGGGCTCATGACGAGTGATGAGATTGCTTTCGATGGGCCACTGGTGAAACATGTCAGCAGTGACCTGGTGTCGATGGCCAGCGGCCTTCACCAGCAGATGGAATGGGTATTGATCGGACTAGTGGTGTTGCACGTCGGTGCAATTATTTTTCACGCACGTGTTCGACGCCATAACCTTGTGCCGGCCATGATTCATGGTGATCAGCAGGTTCCTTTAGACGCTTCTGCAGTATCCGCCCGTGATGACTGGGCTATCAGAATCAAGGCCGCTGTCTTGGCGGCCTTTATTGTGGCTGCTGTCCTCTGGGTTGCGACAGCGTAGCGCGGGTCCTGCTCGGTTACTTGTCCTTGTAGCTATCGTGGCAAGCCTTGCAGGTCTGTCCGGTGGCCCCAAAGGCTTTCTTGATCTGCTCAAGATTTCCGGACTTGGCTGCTGTGTTCAGATCTGCTACAGCCTTCATAAACTTGTCAGCGCCCGCTTTGACCTTGTCGGCCTCTTTCCAGATCGCCGGTTTTGCTTTGCCGCCTTCTGTGCCAGGACCAAAGGCTGCCCACGGCAGTTCTGACAGCGTCGCGATCAGCTGGGCGCTCTTCTGAACGTCTGCTGCGTTAAAAGGAACTTCGCCCTTGGTGACTGCAGCGATGCGGCCCATGTGATTGCCCATCAGTGCAAAAGCACTCTGACGATATTTGATGGCATCTTCTTTCTTTGCGAACTGTGCAGATGCGGTCAGAGGAAGGGCGGCCATGACGGTGGCAGCGAGACCAAGACTGATGATTGTCTTTTTCATATTGGATTTCCTTTTGAACTTGAGGGAGGATTCACATCACGCTTTTTGAGACGTGGTTCTTGTCTGCGACACAACCCACCAGACACCGAGCACGGTGAGGAGCGTTCCAAGAACAGTAATAAGTGTAATAGGTTCTTTAAACAGGATCCAGGCCATGACAGCTGTTGTCGGGGGCGTTAGATACAAAAGACTCGTTACCTGTGTAGCGCGGCCTTCGCGGATCATGATAAATAGCAATGAGATCGCACCGATCGATAGTCCGAAGATTCCCCAGAGCAGTGCACCGATCAATTCGGGATGCCAGTGAATCTCTTGTGTTTCAAAAATCAGCATGAATGGAATGCAGGCAATCGCGGACACGGTGAACTGAATGACTGAGCCAGCCCTCAGGTCAAAGTCGGGGCAGAAGCGTTTCTGATAGAGCG